>DATAHG010000413.1:0-2451 GCA_036263295.1 Thermoanaerobaculia bacterium
GCTCCGCATGTTCTGTGGTTGAAAATCAACCACGTCATGGTTGAAAATCAACCACCAGATGGTTGAAAATCAACCAAGGAAACCCGCCATGATCCAGCGCAACCTCGCTCCCCAGCTCCGCGAAGCTCTTTCAGACCGGCCGGTCGTGCTGCTCAACGGCGCCCGCCAGGCTGGCAAAAGCACTCTCGCTCAAAGCCTGCTGGACGGTCATGCCGCGAGCTATCTGACCCTGGACGATGCCACGGTCCTCTCCGCCATCGAGCGGGATCCCAACGGGTTCCTGGCCGGTTTCAGCGGCGGTCCGGTCGTTCTCGACGAAGTGCAACGCGCCCCCGGGCTCTTCCGGGCGCTCAAGATGGCGGTGGACCGGGACCGCACGCCCGGCCGCTTTCTCCTGACAGGCTCGGCCGATCTCTTCTTGTTACCGACGGTCTCCGAGTCGCTGGCGGGGAGGATGGAGATCCTCACCCTGTGGCCCCTGTCGCAAGGGGAGGTCGAAGAGGTCATGGAGGGGTTCGTCGACGCCCTGTTCTCGCGGTCCTTCCATCCGCCCGCGACCGGGACGCTGGAGCGGTCCGACCTGCTCGGCCGGATGATCCAGGGGGGCTTCCCCGAGCCACGCGGCAAGACCTCCCCGTCGCGCCTGCGCGCCTGGTTCTCTTCCTACACCACGACGATCCTGCAGCGCGACGTGCGCGACCTCGCCAGCATTGAGAACCTGACCGCCCTGCCTCGCCTACTCTCGTTGCTCGCAACGCGGGTCGCGAGCCTGCTCAACTACGCCGAGCTGTCGCGCAGCAGCGGCCTGCCGACCAGCACCCTCAAGCGGTACTTCAGTCTGCTGGAGGCGACTTTCCTCATCCAGACCCTGCCGGCGTGGTCGAGCAACCTCGGGAAGCGCCTGGTCAAGTCCCCCAAGACTCTTCTGGTGGACTCCGGCCTGTTGTGCTCTCTGCTGGGGATCAACGAGGCCCGCCTGGAGGAGGACCCCACGCTCCTGGGACCGCTCCTCGAAAGTTTTGTCCTGATGGAGATCCGCAAGCAGGTCGGCTGGAGCCAGACGGCCCCGTCCCTCTTCCACTACCGGACGCAGACCGGCCAGGAAATCGACCTTCTGATGGAAGACAACGCCGGCCGGATCGTGGGGGTGGAGGTCAAAGCCAGTGCGTCGGTCCAGGAGCGAGACGTCCGCGCCCTGCACGACCTGGCCGGGGCCCTCGGCAAGCGCTTCGTGCGCGGTGTGGTGCTCTACCTGGGAGAGAACGTCGTCCCCTTCAGCGAGAAGGTCTCGGCGGTGCCGCTCCCGGTTCTGTGGCGCTATCCTCAAGGCATCTGAGGCCTTCTCCCCCTCAAACCCCGAAATACCGGGCGTCCGGGTGGTGGAAGACCAGGGCAGACACGCTCGCTTCGGGGTCCATCATGTCGCCTTCGGTGAGGTGGACCCCGATCTCCTCGGGCTTCAACGCCGCGAACAGCTCGCGCTGGAAGGCGAGGTCGGGGCAGGCCGGGTAGCCGAAGCTGTAGCGCTTGCCGCGGTAGCGGGCGGCGAGCTTGTCCTGGAAGGACATCTCTTCCGGATCGGGGAAGCCCCACTTCTTGCGCAGGCAGGCGTGGAGGTACTCGGCCGCGGCTTCGGCGGTCTCCAGGGCGAGGGCCGCGAAGGCGTGGCTCTTCAGGTACTCACCGGCCTGCTTCCAGTCCTCGACCCGCTGGCGCACCCCCTCCCCCGCCGTGGTCACGAACAGGGCCACGTGGTCCCCCGGCAGGACGTAGTCGGCGAGGCAGAGGCCGCCGCTCCTCTGCTGGCGCGGGAAGTCCCAGGACGCCGCCGGCCGGCCGGACTCCGGCTCGAAGAGGGTGATGCGGTCCCCCTCGGCCTCGGCCGGGAAGAAGCGCCAGACGGCCCGGGCATGGAGGGCGCCCTGGCGCGCCAAATCCTTGAGCTCGTCGATCACCGCCACCAGCTTCTGCAGCTTGGGGTCTCCCGCGGCTTCGAGCTGGCGGACCGAGCCTTTGAGGCCGAGGTGCTTGGCGTAGAGCATCTGCGGGTTGAGGTACTCCCAGACCTTGTCGAGGTCCAGCTCGGAGGTGTGGCGGTCGAGGTCCGGCGGAGCCGGGACCGGCACGTCCCGCCGCACCGGCGCCTGGGCTGGCGCGGCGGCCTCGGCCGTCTCGGTGCTCTCGGCCGCGACGTCCTGGTTGTCGTTGGCGAGCAGCTCGGCGACCTCGGCTTCGAGCTTCGGCCGCTCGGCCGGGTCCATCAGGCGCTCGACCAGCTTGAGGCCGTGCATGGCGTCCTTGGCGTAGGTACAGAGCCCGCCGCCGTAGGCCGGGGCGATCCGGCGGTGGGTGAAGCGCCGGGTGAGGGCGGCGCCGCCCACCAGGAGCGGCGCGTCGATGCCGACCGCCTTGAGGTCCTCCGCCGTCAGCACCATCTGCTGGGCGCTCTTG
>DATAHG010000414.1:0-6770 GCA_036263295.1 Thermoanaerobaculia bacterium
CCAGGATCGGCCGGCGGGCGCGCTCCCGGTCCCCTTCGGCAAGCTGCCGCCGGTGCTCCAGCCAGACGTCCGACTCCGGCAGGTGGCGCCAGGCGAGGAGGACGAGGAGCGGCAGGGCGGAGAGCAGGAAGGTGGCGCGCCAGCCGATGGCGGGCGCCACGAAGGAGCCGACGATGGCGGCGAGGCCGAGCCCGGCCGGCGCGCCGCTCTGGGCGACGGCGCCGTAGCGTCCGCGCAGGGCCGGCGGAAAGGTCTCGCCGAGCATGGCCTGCCCGCCCCCCCAGGTGCCGCCGATACCCAGGCCGGCCAGGGCGCGGCCGGCGAGCAGGACGCCGAAGCCCGGGGCGAGGCCGCAGGCGGCGTTGCCGATCGAGAAGGCGGCGATCGATAGGGCCAGCGAGACGCGCCGCCCGAAGCGGTCGCTCAGCCAGCCGAACAGGAAGCCGCCGACGCCGGTCATGCCGACCCCCGCCCCGGTGAGCCAGGCCCGGTCCGCGGCCGAAAAGCCGAGCTGGTCCTGGATGGACTGCAGGACGAACGACAGCAGCATCAGGGAGTAGAAGCCCGTGCACCACGCCCCCCAGGCGAGGGCGAGGATGCGCCGGTGCTCTCCCACGGGGCGGTCGTGGAGGCTCAGGCGGGCGGGGGACGATGACGCGAGCACTGGAGGAGGATCCTAACCCAGGAAATGGTGTCGAACACCGCCGCGTTGAAGGTTGAAGAAAGTGACCCGGAGATGCCCTCGATGCCCAAGACCCCCGCCCTTTTTCTGCTCGCCACCCTGTTCCTCCTCGGGACCCCTCTGGCCGTGCAGGCGCAGGAGGATGTGCGGGCGGACCTCCTGCGGCGAATCAACGACGAACGGGCCCGCGGAGGCGCGCCTCCGCTGCGTCTCTCCCCGGCTCTCGGCCAGGTGGCCCAGCAGCACGCCGAGGAGATGGGGCGGAGCGGCAACCTGCGGCAGGAGAGGGCATCCTCCGACCGGCTGCACCGGCTCATCAAGCAGGCGGGCTACGACGTGCGGGAGTGGACCGAGAGCATGACGGCGACCGACCGCAACCCCGCCTCCCTCCTCCGCACCTGGGCCGAGCGCGATCCCGGCAGCTACCGCAAGCTCCTTCGCGCCGACTACCGCGACCTCGGGATCGGCGTGAGCCGCCTCCAGGGGCAGGCTCTCTACGCCTTCCTGTTCGCGGTGCCCGAGTCCGAGGCGTTCGGCCGCGAGACCGCCAGCCTGCGGGACCTCGCGGCGGTCCGCGCCGAGATGTTGCGGCGGGTGAACGACATCCGCCGCCGGCAGGGGCTCGCGACCCTCGCCGCCGATCCCAAGCTCGACCGGGCGGCGCAGGCGCACGCCGAGGATATGCTGAGGCGGGGGTACTTCGAGCACAAGAGCCCGGACGGCACCACCGTGCGGGAGCGCTCGAAGGCGGCGGGCTACAACTGGCGGTCGATCGGCGAGAACATCGCGGAAGGCCAGCTCTCGGTGGCGGAGGTGGTGGACACCTGGATGAACAGCCCGGGCCACCGCCGCAACCTCCTCGACCCGGGATTCCGCGAGCTCGGCGTCGGCCTCGCCCTGGGCAACGGCCGGGGCGGCTACCGCGTCCTCTGGGTGCAGAACTTCGGGACGCCGCGGTAGGCCCGGATCGGACAGGACCTCAATGGACCATGTCGAGCCGGCGCCGGGTCTCGGCCACCAGGCTGACGAGCCCCTCCTCGTCCAGGCCGAAGGGCGCGATCTCCAGCAGCTCTTCCAGGTCCTCGATGCCGCCGGCCAGGTCCCCCCACTGGAGGCGCAGCAGGCCGCGGTCCCGCAAGACGTCGGGGTCCTCGGGATCCAGCAGCCGCATGCGGTCGAGCACCGCGATCGCCCCCGGCAGATGGCCGCGATGGATATAGATCGCGCGCAGGTTGCCGAGCAGTCGCAGCAGCATGTGGCGGGGTCCCACCGGCTTGAGGAGGTCGGGGTGGAAGGTCATGCGGCCGCCCGAGACCCGCTCCAGCAGGGTCCGGCAGTCGTCCTGGGTCAGCAGCCTCCCCTCGTCGAACGGATCGAGGAGGATCTGCGGGAAGCGGGCATGGCGCAACAGGAAGTGGCCGGGGAAACCGACCCCCTGGAGGGGGATCCCGACCCGGCGGCCGACCTCGATCCAGAGGATGGAGAGCGAGATCGGAATGCCGAGGCCGCGGTCCAGGACCTCGTTGAGGTAGCTGTTGCGGGCGTCGTAGTAGTCCTCGTTGTTGCCCCGCAACCCCGCTTCGCGGGTGAGGAAATCGCTGAGGACCGTCAGGCGGTCGAGCTCGTTGTGGACGCCCTGGAGGCGCGGCCACAGGTGGGCGGCCATCTGGTCGAGCCGCTGGAGCCAGAGGTCGGGGTCGAGACCCGGCTGCTCCTCGGCGGCGATCAGCAGGGCGGCTTCGGCGAGGTCGATCTCCCCATCGGAAAGACCGGCCAGAGACACGAATCGTGCGCGGGCAGGAGAATCAGCTTGTTCGAACACGGCGGCATCATGATAACCGACCGCTCCGCCGCGCTGAAGCCCCCGCGGCGAAAGTGGCTCGCTCTGACCGATTTCACCCGACCCGACCGCTGGGGCGCGATGAATCGCGCCCCTACGACCTTGCACAACCGTATGGAGCAGTCGTAGGGGCGTGATTCATCACGCCCGGACGGCGCGGTTGCGAATCGAGCCACTACCCGGCGGAAGCCTTAAAATACCGGAACCTCCCGATATGCGACGCACGACGACCCTGTTCCTGCTGCTGCTCTCCCCCATCCTGCTGCTCGGCGCCGCGCCGGCTCAGAAGGTGGTCCAGAAACCGGCCGCGAAGAAAGCCCCGGCCGTCCCGGCACCCTCTCCCGAGGTGATCCGCGAGCGGCTGACCGTGCGGATCAACGAGGAGCGGGCCCGCGCCGGGGTGCCGCCGCTCGCCCCCTCCGAGCCGCTGCAGAAGGTCGCCCAGCAGCGCGCCGAGGAGATCGCGGCGCGCGGCGCCCTGTCGGACGAGCGCGAGTCGCTCACCCTGTTCGGCGTCATGCAGACGCGGATGGCCAAGGCGGGCTACAAGGCCCACGGCTGGACCGAGAGCGTCACCGTGACGGCCGGCGAGGCGGACGAGGTGGTCGCCTACTGGCGGACCGACCCGAGCTACGGCCAGGCCATGGGGCGCGACTACCAGGACGTCGGGATCGGCCTCGCGACCTTCCAGGGCGTGCCCCTCTACACCTTCGTCTTCGCCTGGCCGCGGGCCGAGTTCTACCACCGCCAGACCGAGGCCCTGGCCGACGCCGCGCGGGTGCGGGCGGCCATGCTGGAGCAGGTCAACGCCGAGCGCCGGGCGGCCGGGGCCGAGCCCCTCACCGCCGACCCGCGCCTCGACGCCGCGGCCCAGAAACACGCCGAGGACATGCTGGCGCGGGTCTTCTACGACCACATCTCCCCCGAAGGCACCACGCCGCGCCAGCGCGTACAGGCGGCCGGCTACCTGGCCGACACCGTGGGCGAGAACATCGCGGCCGGCCACTTCACCGTGGACACCGTGGTGGACGCCTGGCTGCACAGCTCGGGGCACCGCCGCAACATCCTCGATCCGCGCTTCCGCCACCTCGGCGTGGGCATCGCGGTCGGCAGCTACGAGCACCGCTACCAAGTGCTGTGGGTGCAGGACTTCGGCCGCCCGGCCTCGCCCTGAGCCTTCCTTATCCCTGAGTCTTTCTTGCTAAGATCATCTCTGACCTGAGCCAATCCGACTCAGAATCCGGGAGATCCCGGAATTTGGGCAGAGCTTGACTCGTTATCCTTTCTGCGCGGACAGGCCGACCCACGAAAGAGGCCAGACGGTCCCCGCGACCGGGGGCGCCGGCAGACCGCCGGCGGATCCCCGGAAAAGGAGAGATGAAATGTCAGAACGTATGGCTCTTCCCGTCTTGCCGCTGAGGGACTTCGTCCTCTTCCCGGGTGTGACGGCTCCGATCAACGCGGGCCGGCCGGGCACCCTGCGGGCCATCGAGGCCGCGCTGGCTACCCCGGACCGCCTGGTCTTCGCGGTGTCGCACCGCGAGGAGGCGCAGAATCCGACTCCGGAGCATCTGCACACGATCGGCACGGTGGCTCGCATCGGCCAGCTCCAGCGCGGGCTGTCCGGCGTCCAGCTCCTGCTGCACGGCGAGCACCGCGGAATCGCGATGCGGATCAGCGAAAAAGACGGTTATCTGGAGGCGATCGTGAGGGAAGCGGATGAGATGCAGCCGCTCGACCTCAAGGATCCCGCCTTCATTGCCCTCTTCCGCGAGGCGCGCGAGCGCGCGGCCGAGCTGGGGAAAAAGTCCGGCCTGCCGGAAGAGGTGGTTGCCCAGGTTCTCGAAGGCGTCGACGACCCGAGCCGGTTGGCGGACATGGTGGCCGCCTACACCGACGTGACTCCGGCGCAGCGCCAGATGCTGCTCGAGACCCTGTCGGTCGAGGAGCGCCTGCGGCGCGTCCTGGTGCACGTCCAGCGTCAGCTCGAAGTGCTGGAGGCCCAGGAGGACATCAAGCACAAGGTCCAGGAAGAGCTGGGGGATCGCCAGCGCGAGATGTTCCTGCGCGAGCAGCTCAAGGCGATCCAGAAGGAGCTCGGCGAAGGCGACGCGGGCAATGACCTCGACGAGCTGCGCGCCAAGCTCGACCGGCTCGAGCTGCCGGAAGAGGTCCGCAAGGAGGTCGACCGCGAGCTCGGCCGTCTCGGCCGCATGGGCCGGGAGGCCATGGAGACCCAGGTGATCCGCACCTTCCTGGAGACGGTCGCCGAGCTGCCGTGGAACATCCGTAGCGAGGAGCACCTCGACATCCCGACCGCGGCGGAGATCCTGGAGGCGGACCACTACGCCCTGGGCGACGTCAAGGACCGGGTGCTGGAGTTCCTGGCGGTGCGCCAGCTCCGCGAGGAGGAGCGCCGCCGTGCCGAGGCTGAGCAGGCCGAGGAAGAGGCCACCCCCGGCATCGAGCCGGTGGACATCGACGGCCTCGGTGACCTCGGTCAAATCGAAGCCGACGCCGACGCCAAACCGGTCGAGCCGATCCAGGTGAGCGGCGAGGAGAAGCGGTCCAACAAGGGTCCGATCCTCCTCTTCGTCGGCCCCCCGGGCGTCGGCAAGACCTCGGTGGCCAAGTCGATCGCCCGTTCCATGGGCCGCAAGTACGTGCGGATCTCCCTGGGCGGCGTGCGCGACGAGGCCGACATCCGCGGTCACCGGCGCACCTATGTCGGCGCCATGCCCGGCCGGATCATCGCCGGCATGAAGCAGGCCGGCACCAAGAACCCGGTCTTCCTGCTGGACGAGGTCGACAAGCTCGGCGTCTCCTACCAGGGCGACCCGGCGAGCGCGCTCCTGGAGGTGCTCGACCCGGCGCAGAACGATACGTTCGTGGATCACTACCTCGGCGTGCCGTTCGATCTGTCGGAGGTTCTTTTCATCGCCACGGCGAACTTCATCCAGAACATCCCCGGCCCGCTGCTGGACCGGATGGAGGTGGTGCAGTTCTCCGGCTACACCGAGACCGAAAAGCGGACCATCGCCCGGCGCTTCCTGGTGCCGCGGCAGGTGCGGGAAAACGGCCTCGACACCGAGAAGATCGACATCACCGATCCGGCGATCGGCGAGGTGATCACGGGGTACACGCGGGAAGCCGGCGTGCGGCAGCTCGAGCGCGAGCTCGGCAAGGTCGCCCGCAAGGTGGCTCGCAAGATCGCCGCGCGGGAGGTGGAGACCGTCGAGGTGGACGCGGCCCAGGTGCGCAGTCTGCTGGGACGGCCGAAGGTCCACCCCGAGCGGGCAGCCGGGCAGGATCAGGTGGGTGTGGCGACCGGCATGTACTACACCCCGACCGGCGGCGACATCATGTTCGTCGAGGCCTCGACCATGAAGGGCCGCGGCGAGCTGGTGCTGACCGGTCAGCTCGGCGACGTGATGAAGGAGTCGGCGCGCGCGGCCTGGACCTACGCCCGGTCGCACTCGGAGTCCCTCGGCATCCCGCCGGAGTGCTTCGAGCGGGACCTTCACATCCACGTGCCGGCCGGCGCCATCCCGAAAGATGGTCCGTCCGCGGGCGTGACGATGGCGACCGCGCTGATCTCGGCCCTCTCGGGCCGGGCGGCCCGGCACGACATCGCGATGACCGGCGAGATCACTCTCTCCGGGCGGGTGCTGCCGATCGGCGGCGTCAAGGAGAAGGTCCTCGGCGCCGTGCGGGCGGGGATCGGAGAGGTGCTGCTTCCGAAGGACAACGAAGCCGACCTCGAGGATCTGCCGCAGGAGGTCTGCGACACCCTGAAGATCCACTTCGCCGCGGAGCTGGGCGACGTCCTCGCCCTGACCCTCCGGGGCGCGTCCTTCCGCGAAGGGCGCCTCCTCTTCGGAGAGGACGCCGCGTTCGTGGCTCCGACGCCCTACCAGGGCGGGTTGCACTGAGGCAGTAGAATCAGAAGCCCGCCGACGCTCCCTGCGCCGGCGGGCCTTTTGACCTGGAATGCCCGCTTCTATATACTGGATCCGTTATGGCTACCCCGATCGAAACGGTCTGACCCGATCCACCAACCTCAAGACTGAGATCCCGGCGCCGAGCTCGGGGCCGCCGCCTTGTGGAAGGTTTGGCTGTAGGATTCGACCGCGCTCACGACGCTTTCCAGCTCCGGATCCGGCGCCCCGTCCTTCAGGCCCTTCAGCTCTTCCTCGTACTCCTTGAAAGGAAATTCCTGGGGAGTGTCGTACCAGAACTCGTAGATCT
>DATAHG010000415.1:0-2569 GCA_036263295.1 Thermoanaerobaculia bacterium
CACCAGGATGCAGTTGTCGCTGAACGACAGGGCGCCGATCGGCGCCTCGTACCACTCGGCGAGCTGGTCGCGCGGCCACTCGGGGTGGATGCGCATGGGCTCGAAGTAGCCGTCGTCGAGATAGAGGTCGCCGGTCACCCGACGGATGCCGCGCGCCCGCAGCTCCCGGGCCCAGTCGCGGAACACGGCGTAGGAGTCGCCGTCGTAGTCGCGGCCCGAGATGGCGGGGTCGCCTCCCCCCACCACGCCGAGGTCACCGCGCAGGGTGTCGTCCTCCAGGCGTCCGCGCATCACGAGGCGGGTCTCGAAGAAGGCGCCGGGGCCCAGGGCGTCGAGCGCCGCCGCGGTGGTGAACAGCTTGGTGTTCGAGGCGATCACCCGCGGCTCGTCGGCGTTGTAGGCGTAGACGGTCTGGCCGCTGTCCAGCTCGACGATGTGGACCCCCATGCTCGCCGAGAGGCGGAGCGCCTGGCTCACGGCCACGTCCAGACCGCGCTGGAGGGCGGTCTGCGGCGTGGTCTGGGTGCCCTGGGCGGCAGGGGGCCGGGGGGAGACGGCCGGCCCCGCCAGCAGGCAGAGGACCGTCAGAACGGCGGGGAGAGCGAAAACGGCGGCTTTACGAATACCCGGCAAAACTCCTCCAGTGTCGTCTTTCGAAAGGCGTAGGCGCCTCAGCGCGCCGCTTGGCCGCCCTCAGGCTTCAGGTACTTCTCGAACCAGGAGACGAGCGAGACCGCGGAACGGATCCGGTTCGGCGCCTTGCGGAATCCATGCCCCTCGTCCGGAAACAGGACGTAGTCCACCGGCACGCCCCGCTTCTTGAGGGTGTCCACCACCTGCTCAGCCTCGACCACCGGCACGTTGGTGTCATTGGCGCCGTGCAGCACCAGGGTCGGGGTCTTCACCCGGTCCAGCTTGTAGATCGGGGAGAGCTCGCGCAGCATGTCCTTCTGGGTGGCCGGATCGCCGTACTCGACGGTCGAGACGGCGGCCATCCAGGGCTCGGTGTGGGAGAAGAAGGTCTCGAAGTTCACGATCCCGAACAGGTTGGCTCCGGCCGCGAAGAGGTCGGGGTACTCGGTAATCCCGGCCATGACCATGTAACCGCCGTAGGAGCCGCCCATGATGCCGATCCGCTTCGGGTCGGCGATGCCGTTGTCCACCAGGTATTTGACGCAGGACTCGATGTCCTGCACGCCGGCCTTGCGCAGCGGGCCGTTGTCCAGGTTGACGAACTTCTTGCCGAAGCCGGACGAGCCGCGCACGTTGGGGCCGAACACGCCGATGCCGCGCGCCAGCAGGGCCTGGTAGGTGCTGTTGAAGCTGGGGCGCTCCTGCCCCTCGGGGCCGCCGTGGTAGCTGATCACCACCGGGATGCGCCCCTGGGCCCCGGCCGGCCGGTAGAGCCAGCCGGACAGCTCGAGGCCGTCGTGGGCCTTGAAGCGGACCAACTCGGGCACCACCAGGGCTTCCAGATCGACCCCGGCATGGGGGCTCTGGGTGAGCTGGCGGAACTGGCCGGCGGCGCGGTCGAGAATCCACACATCCTGCGGCCGCCGGGAGCCGGACAGGCTCATGGCGAGGACCTGTCCGTCTTCGGAGAGGTCGAGCCCGCCGGCGATCTCGGCCGGGAGCTTGGGGCCGGGGGTGGCCTGGAGCGTCCCGAGGTCCAGGAAAACCAGCTCGGAGCGTCCGCCGTTGTTCCAGATCAGGGCGGCGGAGCGGCGGTCCTTCGGCAGGTCGAAGGAGTCCAGCTCGGCGTCGTCGCGGCCGGCGATGACCTCGATCGGTCCCGGCTTGCCGTCGCCGCCGAGGCGGATGCGGCCAAGGGCGATGCGGTCGCGGCCCCCGTTCGTCGCCAGGTAGATCGACCGGCCGTCGGCCGAGAAGCGGGCGCCGCCGAAGCTGCCGGGTCCCTCGTGCGGGGTGAGCAGGACCTCCTTGCGGGCCCCCTCGGCAGCGTTCAGGTCCACCAGGTAGACATTGCTGTCGCCGCGGCTGCGGACGCGCTGCACGATCCCCCAGCGGCCGTCCGGGCTGACGTCGGAGAGGGTGCCGACGCCGGGGTTCTCGGCCACCCGGCGGGAGGCGCGGGCGGCGAGGTCATAGACGTAGGAGTCGAGGGCGCCGGGGTCGCGCTCGCTGGAGGCATAGAGCAGGAATTTGCCGTCGCGGCTCCAGCCGTGGAGGCGGTTGTTGGTCTTGCCCCCCGGGGTGACCCGGGTGAGATCGCGGCCGTCCGGCCGGATCAGGTAGACCTGCTCGTTGAGGCCGCCGCCCGGCGCCACCGTGAAGGCGATCCAGTCCCCCGCCGGGGACCATTCCACCCCACCCACCTGATCGTCGAAGGGGGTGAGCAGCGTCGGCCAGCCGCCCGTGGCGGGCACGGTCCACACCTGGGGGGAGCCGGAAAGGTTGGAGACGAAGGCGACCTGCTTGCCGTCCGGCGAGAAGCTGGGAGCGAAGCTCGACCCCACCCGCGCCATGCGGGCGACCATGGTTTCGAGCTCGCCGGGAGCGGTCGTGGAAGCCGGGGGAGCCTGGGAGAACGCCGGCAGGGCGAAGGCTA
>DATAHG010000416.1:0-2516 GCA_036263295.1 Thermoanaerobaculia bacterium
GCCGGCGATCCCGGCGACGACGAGAGCGACGACCGCCCGGGTCAGGCGCTGGTGGAGAGTCGAGGTCATGGGGAGATGGTATGCGAAGGGAAGGCCGGACGCCCCTCCGGGGCTTGGTGACAAAGCAAAACAAACCCAGACCCGGAAGGGGCTGAATCCCGGTAGCCGGGGTTTCAACCCCGGCCGGGAGCCTCCTGTTATAGTTCGCCTGCCTATGTCCAAGCCGCCCTCCTCCAGTGCCTACAAGTCCGCCGGCGTCGATATCGACGCGCAGGAGAAGGGGCTCGCCAAGGTCAAGAAGCTGGCGCGCTCCACCTTCACCCCCGGAGTCCTGACCGAGATCGGCAGCTTCGGCGGGCTCTTCCGGCCCGACCTCGCCGGCATGGCCGAGCCCGTGCTGGTCGCCTCGGCCGACGGGGTCGGCACCAAGCTGGTCGTCGCCCGCATGGCCGGCGACTACTCCAGCGTCGGCCGCGACCTGGTCAACCACTGCGTCAACGACATCCTGGTGCAAGGCGCCGTCCCCCTGTTCTTCATGGACTATCTGGGAGCCGGCGTGCTGGAGCCCGATCGCATGGCCGAGCTGGTGGGCGGCGTGGCGGACGGCTGCAAGGAGAACGGCTGCGCCCTGCTGGGTGGCGAGACCGCCGAGATGCCCGGCTTCTACCAGCCGGGAGACTACGAGCTGGTCGGCTTCATCGTCGGCCTGGTGGACCGCCCCAAAGTGCTCGACGGCTCCAAGGTCGCCCCCGGCGACGTGCTGATCGGGCTCCCCTCCTCGGGGCTCCACACCAACGGCTACTCGCTCGCCCGCAAGATCCTCTTCGACCGCCTCGGCCTGGAGATCGGCCACCGCGCGCCCTGGGAAAAGAAAAAGAAGACAGTGGGCGAGGTCCTGCTGGAGCCCCACCTCTCCTACCTGAAGCCGCTGCGCCCCCTGCTCGGCAACCCGGTGCTCCACGGCATGGCCCACATCACCGGCGGCGGCATCACCGACAACCTGCCGCGCATCCTGCCGAAGGGGTGCCACGCCGAGATCCGCACCGGCACCTGGGAAGTCCCCGAGCTCTTCCACTTCCTCCAGGAAAAAGGGGAAGTCGATGCGGGCGAGATGTTCCGCGTCTTCAACATGGGGATCGGGATGATCCTCGCGGTCGATCCGGCGGGGCTGCGCGACGTCCTCGCGGCCCTCCGGCAGGCGGGGCAGCGCGCGTCCATCCTCGGATCGATCCAGTCGGGCGGCACGGGCGTGGTCTACCACCTGTCGGCCGGACTGGCGCCGGAGATCGGCGCCGCACCCGAAAGCCAGCCATGACCCGCCCCGCCGCGGCGCTCGGCATCCTCCTCTCCGGCCGCGGCAGCAACTTCCTGGCGCTCCAGGCCGCCATCGCGCGCGGCGAGGTCCCGGCGCGGATCGTCCTGGTCTTGAGCAACGTCGCCGACGCTCCAGGGCTGGCGAAGGCGCGCGAGCTGGGCCTGCCGGCGCTGGCGGTCCCGCACCAGGGGGAGCCGGGCCGGCGGGCGCACGAGGAGAAGGTGATCGCCGCCCTGCGGGAGTCGGGGGCCGAGTGGGTCTGCCTCGCCGGCTACATGCGCCTGCTCTCGCCGGACTTCGTGGCCGCCTTCCGCCGGCGCATCCTCAACATCCACCCCAGCCTGCTGCCGGCCTTTCCCGGCCTCGACGCCCAGAGCCAGGCGCTCGCCCACGGGGTCAAGGTCTCCGGCTGCACGGTCCACCTGGTCGACGAGGGGCTCGACAGCGGCCCCATCGTGGTCCAGCGGACCGTCCCGGTGCTCGACGGCGATACGGCGGCGTCCCTCTCGGCGCGCATCCTCGAGCAGGAGCACCAAGCCTACCCCGAGGCCCTGCGCCGGCTGCTGACCGAGCCGTGGCGGATCGAGGGGCGGCGGCTCCTCTTCGGCCGGTCCGGCTGAGCGGTCCGCTAGCGCCGGCGGAGCTGGAGAGTGCCGCTGCCCACCACGGCGTGGGTCGAGCAGTCCGCTACCTGGAAATTCCCGTCGAGGGTCGAGACCGTCGCGGTGGCGGTCGCCGCCCAGGGGCAGGTCGACGGCGGAGTCCGGGTGGTCAGCACCATGACGGCGACGCCGCTGGTGAGGACAGAGAGGACCTCTCCCTGGCTGCTCCCGCCCGGGCAATCGACCCACCACTGGCCGTTGAAGGCCAGATCGAGGTTCATCTCCAGCGTGCAGGTCCCGTCGAGGTGCAGGGTGTCGCTCTTCCCGGTGATCGTGCCGATCCAGTTCCCCCGGTTGGTGGTGCCGGCCGGCTCCGTCGGGCTGCTGCCGCCTCCCGAGCACCCCGCGAGCCCGAGCGCCAGAGCCAGCAGGGCGCCGATGACCACGAGCTTCCTCATGTCCACGTCCCTCCTTTCCGCCCCGGGGATGGAGCAAGGGGTGTGCCCGGAAGGAGGGGTTTGACAAAGTACGGCCGGGGTGGAATACTCCTCCTCAGCAGCGGGTTATGCTCTCTGCGAACGTGACGAGAGGGTGGTGGG
>DATAHG010000417.1:0-4038 GCA_036263295.1 Thermoanaerobaculia bacterium
ATCCTGACCGACGTGCGGCGCCCCGACCTGCCGGAGGCCTGGGACCTGACCCGGGACGTGCCGGCGGTGGCCTGGAAGACCGGCACCTCCTACGGCCACCGCGACGCCTGGGCGGTGGGCTACTCGGCCGAGCACACCATCGGGGTCTGGGTCGGCAACTTCGACGGCAAGCCGCGCAAGGGGATCGCCGGCAGCCAGCACGCCGGGCCGCTCCTGTTCGACCTCTTCCGGGCGCTCGAAGGGCGCGGCACGGGTCTCCCCCGCCCCCCCGGTCTCGACCTCGGCGAGCTCGAGGTCTGCGCCCTGAGCCACGAGCTGCCGGGGCCGTACTGCCCCACGCGCACCCGGATCCCCTATCTGCCGGGGCGCTCCAAGCCGATCGCCTGCACCTACCACCGCCGGGTGATGGTCGATTCCCGCACCGGCGAGCAGCTCGCCGGGGACTGCCTGGCCTCCCACCCGCACGAGCTGCGGCTGATGACGGTCTATCCCGGCGAGCTGGTGGCCTGGTGGCGGTCCCAGGGGACCCGGATCGAGGAGGTCCCCCGGCTGGCGGCGGACTGCACCGGCGTGCCGTCCGAGGAGCCTCCCCGGATCGTCTCGCCGGATGATTCGACCCCCTACCGGCTGCGGCGCGACGCCCCGCCGGAGCACCAGCGCATCCCCCTGGTGGCGCGGAGCTCCCCCGGGGTGAGCCGGCTGTATTGGTACCAGGACGGCCTGCTGGTCGCCACCACCACTCCCGGCGAGCAGCGCTTCCTGGACCCCCGGCCCGGCGAGCACCGGCTCGTGGTGACCGACGACCTGGGGCGCTCGGACGGGGCGACGTATCGGGTGGAATAGGGGCAAGGAATATACTCGCCCCGCCGCGCCTTCTCTATCTCCAGCAGACCGAGGAACGACGATGGCGTCGCAGAACCTCCGAAAATTCACTGGAAACGATGGCTTGGCGTCCTCGTTGACAGGGATGTCCCGGATGGGTAAAGTGGCTTGTTGTTGAGGAAGGCGTATGCACAACCTCAGGAAGAGTATCCCGACGCTTCTGGCTCTGGCGCTCCTGGGCATCCAGGGGAACGCCGAGGCCGGCGACCGACACGGCGTTTCCGGCCGGGTTCGCGGGGAAACCTCGCCTCTGGCTTCGGCCGGCGTCTACGCCTACCAGGTCTCCGATCTCCAGCTCCATAAAGTCAAGACGGACTCCCAGGGCGAGTTCCTGTTCGAGGATCTCCCGGCGGGCGTCTACCAGATCGTCGCCCACAAGGCGGGCTTCGTGCCGGTCATGGTGAAGCTGCACCGCGCCACCGCCGAGGTCAACCAGTTCATCGATCTGCAGCTCCTCCAGGCCAAGGCGGCCGCGGGTCCGGGCAAGGCGTCCGGCAATGACTTCTGGTCGTTGCGGGCCAGCCTGCCGGCCGACGTGCTGCGCGACATCGAGATCGCCGAGCGGGAGTCGTTCCGCCTGGCGAGCTTCACGGCGCCGGAGCAGGGCGGCATCCCCATGGATGGCAACGGTTTCCAGACCCGCCTCGAGGCGATGACCGGGGTGGGCCAGACCTCCTCCCTGGGCGAGGGACAGGTCTCGGAGGGCCGGGTCGGCATCGAGGGGCAGGTCGGCGCGGTCAAGGTGGATCTCGACGGCCGATTCAGCCAGTTCAGCGCGGCGGCGCTCGACTCGGGCCTGGGGCTGACGCGGCCCGGCACGGGCCAGACGAGCGCCCTCTCCCTCCGCCTCGCCGCCGGCCCCGACAGCCGGATCCTGGTCTCCTCCCTCACCAACCGCCTCAGCCCGAACGACGACCGGACCACCGACGCGGTCGACTTCGAGCATTACCTGGTGCGCTGGTCGCAGGGGGTGGGCGAGAACGGCCGCTCCGACTTCGCGGCCCAGTACACCACCGAGAACAACTACCACCGGCACAACATCATCGACCCGGTGATCATCCCGGAGTCCTCGCGGACTCTGCGGGTCGAAGGGGCGTTCTCCACCTCGCTCGGCGACCGCTCCAACCTGCAGACCGGAGCGCGCTACCGCGAGCGCCGCTATGTGCTGAGCAACGCCACCAGCCGGCCGGAGGACCAGCTCGTTCAGGACGACCTCGACCTCTTCGGCCGCGGCGGCTTCCAGGTGCGGCCGGCCTTCCTGGTCGAGTACGGCCTCTACAGCACTCTCTCGGACGGCAGCGTCGCCCTCACCCCGCAGGGTGGCATCGTCCTGCAGCTCGGCTCGGACTGGCAGGCCCGCATGTCCGCCAGCAAGCGGGCCTATCAGGACACGGAGCCGACGCCCGACTTCCTGCCTTCGCTGTACGGGTCCGAGGATCTCTGCGAGCAGGTCAGCGACTCGTGCTACCAGTTCCTGCTCTCGCGGCAGGGCAAGGACGACAGCAGCTTCTCGGTCGGCGCCGTCCACCGCACGGTCGGCGAGACGGTCCGCCTCTACTTCAGCGACGACTTCTTCGACCGGATGGAGAGCCTCTACCTGGTGCCCGGGGACCGGCTCCCCGAGGTGCGGTTCGAGGTGACCCGCCATCTCGCCCCCTCGGTGATGGCCACCCTTCAGTCGAGCGTGGCCTCGGGCGGCGGCGGCAGCTTCGTCGCCTCCGACCATCAGCCCTACGAGAACCAGGTCAGCTACGTCGTGACCTCTCTCGACACCCGGTTCCAGAGCACCTCGACCGGGGTCTTCGTGGCCTTCCATCACCTGGCCCAGAGCCTGGAGTCGCAGGATGGACAGGGCCACAGCGCCGCCCAGATGGACATGGAGCGGCTGCGCCTGCAGGTCAGCCAGGACCTCGGGTTCCTGATGGACCTCGCCACGGACTGGGCGGTGCAGCTCAACATGGAGCTCAGCCGCGGCGGCCCCGGCACCTCCGGCCAGCAGGACTCCGAGCTGCGTCACCGGTTCCTCGGCGGCATCGCCGTCAAGTTCTGATTCCTCTCTGGCTTCCCCCACTGTAGAGACGCCCCGTGGGGCGTCTCCGCGGCGGAGATACCGGTGTCCCGTCCAAGGCGGCGCGACGGGGCTCACGGTGCGCCCGTCCAGCGATCCAGGTGAATCCACCGCCTTGCCCGCCCCGGAGACGCCCCACGGGGCGTCTCTACATTCGCCCGTCGTCTCCCCCCTCACGCACTGTCTGTGAAATAGCTCACTACCGGCCAACCGCTTGGATTCAGAATCTTGGATCCAATCCGACTTTCTGGACGACAGGCGGGGAAGGTACGTAAAAACAAAGACTTAGAGGGCATTCAGAATTCTGTGCCGATGGCATGGAAAGTGCTTCCTCACAGCTCGAACTTGAGTAGCCCCTGATGAATCGGGCCCATTTCAAACTGATCACGACCCTGCTCCTCACCCTCCTGGTGCTTGCCGTGGCCGGAGTGAGTGTAGACCGCAAGGTGCGTTCCTTCGAGCCGCTGGGCTTCCAGGCCGAGCCGGCGGGCGGCGGCGTGCAGGTGACCGGGGTGACGATCGAGACGACGGGCCTGCGGTCGGGGGATCAGATCCTGTCGGTGAACGGTGGGGACGTGCCGCCGGCTTCGGAGCTCGTGAAGCGCCTGCGCGAGATGCCGCAGACCGAGCTCCTCGTCCTGCGCGCCGGAGCCCTCGAGGAGATCCGGTACTGGCGGCCGGATCTCGACTTCGACTTCCCCTATCTCATCCTGGCGCTGAGCGGTCTCGCCTACCTGCTGATCGGCGTCTACACGCTGGTACGCCTGCGCGGCCGGCAGGGATTCCTGTTCTGCCTCTGGTGCCTGACCTCGGCGGCCCTCTACCTGCTGTCGCCGGTGCCGCCGGCCGACTCCCTGTACCGCGTCGTCTACTCGCTGGATGAGCTGGCCCGGCTGCTGTTGCCGGCGCTGACGCTCCACCTGTTCCTGGTCTTCCCGGTGCCGCTGCGGGAAGGGTCCGGCCTGCGCCGCGCGCTGCCGTTCCTCTATCTGCCGGCGGCGGCGTTGCTGACCCTGCAGGTCGGCTCGATGCGCGGCTGGTTCGGCGCTCCGGCCGCGTCCGGGCTCCTGCTGCTCGACCGGATCGAG
>DATAHG010000418.1:0-7464 GCA_036263295.1 Thermoanaerobaculia bacterium
GATCCAGCGCGAGCTTGGCATCACGACCGTCTTCGTCACCCACGACCAGGAGGAGGCGTTCGCGCTCGCCGACCGCGTGGCGGTGCTCGACACCGGCCGCCTGCTCGAGGTCGGGCCGCCCGAGGAGCTCTACCTGCACCCGCGCCACGAGCGCGTGGCGGGCTTCCTCGGCGCCGCCAACGTGCTGGTGGGCGAGGCCTCCGACGAGGGCGTGCGGCTCGGCAACGTCGAGCTCAAGCTCGGCGTCGCCGCCGAGGCGCCGCGCGCCGAGCGGGAGGCGAAACGCGAGGAGCTGCTCGAGCTGGTCGGCCTCTCGGGCTTCGGCGCGCGCAAGCCGGGGCAGCTCTCGGGTGGGCAGCAGCAGCGCGTCGCGCTGGCGCGCGCCCTCGCGAGCCAGCCCGAGGTGCTGCTGCTCGACGAGCCGTTCGGCGCCCTCGACGCCAAGATCCGCGTCGAGCTGCGGCACGCCATCCGGCGCATCCAGCGCGAGCTCGGCGTCACCACCGTCTTCGTCACCCACGACCAGGAGGAGGCCTTCGAGCTGGCCGACCGCCTGGCCGTGCTGAGCTTCGGCCGCCTGCTGGAGGTGGGGCCGCCGGACGAGCTCTACCTGCGTCCGGAGACCGAGTTCGTCGCCACCTTCCTCGGCACCGCCAACCTGATGGTGGGGGAGAGCCGGCCGGAGGGGGTGCAACTCGGGCCGGTCCAGTTCCCCCTCGGGACCCGCGCCGACGTCGAGGCGTCGCGGCGCGTCCAGGTGCTCTTCCGCCCCGAGGACGTCGCCCTGCGCGAATCCCCGGAAGGCCTCGCCTGCCCGGCGCTCGGCCAGGCGGTGATCGAGCAGCGCTCGTTCGTCGGCTCTTTCGAGCGCCTGCGCCTCCGCCTGCCCCCTCTGCCGGGGGTGCGGGCGATCGCGCCGCCGGTCCCCTTCGGCACCGACGGCGTCTGGATCGAAGCGAGCCGCAGCCAGGATCAGGCCCGCCGCTTCCCGCTCCAGACCGGCGACTCGACCTGGGTCGGCGTGCGGCGGGTCCACGCCCTGATCCATCCGGGCATGCGCTTCGTCCTGCTGGCCGACGGCTCGCCGGCCACCAAGGCGACCCTGTCCCTCGGCGGCAGCCTGGCCCGCCTCTCCCACGCCCAGGTCA
This sequence comes from Thermoanaerobaculia bacterium, assembly GCA_036263295.1. Taxonomy (GTDB): domain Bacteria; phylum Acidobacteriota; class Thermoanaerobaculia; order Multivoradales; family UBA5704; genus DATAHG01. Next base: position 1,149 of record DATAHG010000418.1, read on the forward strand.
CCGTCCTCGGCTACGGGAGCGACGGCGACGCCTCCGAGGCGACCCTGCAGGAGGCGCGCGAGCGGCTCGGCTCCGGCGTCGCGGCCCTGGAGTCGCGCTTCTTCCCGGGCGACGCAGCCGAGGCCGTGGCCGAGGAGGTCCGCCGCCGGCCGGCCGACCTGGTCGTGCTCAGCGCCGACGGCAACCACGAGGTCGAGACCGCCGAGGCGGTCCTCGCGGCCGGGCAGCACCACCTGATGCTGGTGCCGTCCACCGCGCCCGAGGCGGCTCCCACCCGGATCCTGATCGGCGTCGCGGTAGGGGAGCCGGGCAAGGAGGACGTCGCCTTCGCCGGCCGCCTCGCCCGCCACTTCCGCGCCGAGGTCACCATCCTGACCGTCCTGCCGGAGACGGACCGCGGCAGCCGCGACAACCTCGGCGAGGGCTCCCCCTCGCCGGCCGAGTCGATGGCCGAGCGCTTCCTGCTTGGCAACAGCCGCACCCTCTGGCGGCTCGGCGTGCCGGTCTCGACGGTGATCCGCTACGGCAACGCGCGCGAGCAGATCCTCGCCCAGCTCACGGAGGGGCAGCACGACCTGCTCGTGCTCGGCGCCCCCCTGCCCGGGCGCGACGGCGTCCTGCGGCTCGGCGGCCTGGTCGGCCGGCTCCTGCCGGAGCTCAAGAGCTGCCCGGTCCTGATCATCCGGTCGCCGGAGGCGGCGTCGTGAGCCCGCTGCCGCAGCGCGCCCCCGTCCGCATGGACGAGGAGGAGATCAACCGGATCGAGCGCGAGGTGCGCCTGGCGTTGTCGCAGATCCGCTACGGCTCGATCGAGATCGTGATCCAGGACTCCCGCGTCGTGCAGATCGAGCGCCGGGAGAAGGTGCGGTTCGAGCGCAACGAGCGGAGCACGCGATGAACGCGATCCGCCCACGGATTCAGAAGTTCGACGGTGAGCAACCAGCTCCCGGGACCTACCGGACGTCCGGCGGTCCCGGACTTTTTTCCCTTTCCTTTCCTTCACCCTAAAAAGACAAGACCACCTGCTGACCGGACAACCGGAGGAGAGGAGGCTGGAGAGCCATCATGAAACGGATTCGATGGACGCTGGGCATCGCCTTGCTGGCATTGGCCGGGCCGGTCTGGGCCCAGGAACCGGCGCCCGCAGAGGACCCGCAGGACGTGCAACGGCGGCTGGACGAGCTGGAGCAGAAGCTGCGGATCCTCGAGCGCAAGGATGAGCTGGACAAGGAAGCGGCGGCCGAGAAGGCCAAGACCTCCGCCTCGGCCGTGGCCGGCAAGGACGGCTTCTCCCTCCGCTCGGCCGACGGCAACTTCCAGCTCAAGCTGCGCGGCTATACCCATTTCGACGGCCGCTTCTTCCAGGGAGACGACGAGCGCCCCGCCACGGACCAGTTCCTGCTGCGGCGCATCCGTCCCATCGTGGAAGGGACCGTCTACAAGATCTTCGATTTTCGTATCATGCCGGACTTCGGTGAAGGCCGCACCGTCCTCCAGGACGGCTATGTCGAGGCCCGCTTCACGCCGGCCTTCAAGCTGCGCGGCGGCAAGTTCAAGCCGCCGGTCGGCCTGGAGCGCCTGCAGTCGGCCACCGAGATCCTGTTCGTCGAGCGCGCCTTCCCGACCAACCTGGTCCCCAACCGCGACCTTGGCATCCAGTTGAGCGGCGACGTGGCCAACGGCACGGTGAGCTACGCCGTGGGCGTGTTCAACGGCGTCGTCGACGGCGGCAACGGCGACGGCGATACCAACGACGGCAAGGACGTGGCGGCCCGCCTGTTCTTCACGCCGTTCGCGAAGAGCGCCGGCCCGCTCAAGAACCTCGGCTTCGGCGTCGCGGGCAGCACCGGCGACCAGGAGGGCACCCTCGCCGCCCCCGGTCTGCCGTCGTTCCGCACCCCCGGCCAGCAGACCTTCTTCTCCTACCGCGCGGACGCCACCGCGGCTGGCACCGTCCTGCCCGACGGCGAGCGCACCCGCTTCTCGCCGCAGGGCTACTTCTACTACGGCCCCTTCGGCCTGCTCGCCGAATACGTGCGCTCCTCGCAGGACGTGATCCGCGGCACCGTGGCCGAGACCCTCGACAACGACGCCTGGCAGGTGGCCGGCTCCTGGGTGCTGACCGGCGGCGAGCCGACCTACAAGTCGGTCAATCCGAAAAAGGTCTTTGACCGGGCCGCCCACACCTACGGCGCCGTCGAGATCGCGGCCCGCTACAGCGAGCTCCAGATCGACGAGGACGCCTTCCCGCTCTTCGCCAACCCGGCCAGCTCGGCCAGCTCGGCCAAGGCCTGGGCGGTCGGGCTCAACTGGTACCTCAACAAGAACCTGCGCTGGATGCTCGACTACGAACGCACCACCTTCGAAGGCGGCGCGGCGTCCGGCGACCGCGAAGACGAGAGCATCGTGTTCAACCGTTTCCAGGTCTCCTTCTGAGATCGACCGACCGGAGAAGAAACATGACCCGCAAACCGACACTGCTGCTCCGCACCGGCCTGCTGCTCGCCGGGCTCGCCTTGGCGAGCCTGCTGGCGCCGTCCCCGGCGGCGGCCCAGATCAAGCTGCTGAACGTCTCGTACGACCCGACGCGCGAGCTCTACCAGGATTTCAACGCCGAGTTCGCCAAGTCCTGGAAGGCCAAGACCGGCCAGACCCTCGAGGTCCAGCAGTCGCACGGCGGCTCGGGCAAGCAGGCCCGCGCCGTGATCGACGGCCTGGAAGCCGACGTCGTCACCCTGGCCCTGGCCTACGACATCGACGCCATCGCCCAGTCCGGCCTGCTGCCGGCCAACTGGCAGAAGCGCCTCCCCTTGAACAGCGCCCCCTACACCTCGACCATCGTCTTCCTGGTGCGCAAGGGGAACCCCAAGAAGATCCGCGACTGGGACGACCTCACCCGCCCTGGCGTCTCGGTGATCACGCCCAACCCGAAGACCTCGGGCGGCGCGCGCTGGAACTACCTGGCGGCCTGGGGCTACGCCCTCCGCAAGTTCGGCAACGATCCAGCCAAGGCGCAGGACTTCGTCGGCCGCATCTTCAAGAACGTGCCGATCCTCGACACCGGCGCCCGCGGCTCGACCGTCACCTTCGTCGAGCGCGGCATCGGCGACGTCCTGATCGCCTGGGAGAACGAGGCCCTGCTGTCGGTCCGCGAGCTGGGCGACAAGGGGGAGTTCGAGGTCATCGCGCCCTCCCTCAGCATCCTCGCCGAGCCGCCGGTGGCCGTGGTGGACAAGGTCGCCAACAAGCACAAGACCGCGGCCGTGGCCAAGGCCTACGTCGAGTACCTCTACACCCCACAGGGGCAGGAGATCGCCGCCAGGCACTACTACCGGCCGCGCAGCCAGTCGGTCGCGGCCAAGTACGCCCAGCAGTTCCCCAAGGTCAACCTGTTCACCATCGACGAGGTCTTCGGCGGCTGGGCCAAGGCCCAGAAGACCCACTTCTCCGATGGCGGGATCTTCGACCAGATCTACGGGGCGGGGCGGTAGATGGTGGGGACGGCGGAGAAGCGAGAGATGAGCGGAGGGAGCCGGGAGATCCCGTCACCTCTGCCGATCTCCGTCCGGCCCCGCAACCGGCGCCGGGGGGGCAGCGTCCTCCCCGGCTTCGGCCTTTCCATGGGGATCACGCTGCTCTATCTCTCGCTGCTGATCCTGATCCCCCTTTCGACCGTCTTCCTGCGGACCGCGACCCTGCACTGGGAAGAATTCTGGCGGATCATCTCCTCCCCCCGGACCCTCGCGGCCTACCGCCTGAGCCTCACCGCCGCCTTCGTGGCGGCAGTGATCAACGGCGTCTTCGGCCTGCTGGTGGCCTGGGTGCTGGAGCGCTATTCCTTCTGGGGCAAGCGGTTCATCGACTCGCTGGTCGATCTGCCGTTCGCCCTGCCGACCGCGGTGGCCGGCATCGCCCTCGCCACGGTCTATTCGAAAAACGGCTGGCTCGGGCAGTGGCTGGAGCCGCTCGGCATCCACGTCGCCTATACGCCGCTCGGCATCATGGTGGCGCTCACCTTCATCGGCCTGCCGTTCGTGGTGCGCACGGTCCAGCCGGTCCTCTCGGACCTCGACCTGGAGGTAGAAGAGGCCGCCGCCAGCCTCGGCGCCAACCGGCTGCAGGTCTTCCGGCGGATCATCTTCCCCGAGCTGCTGCCGGCGCTCGCCACCGGCTTCGTCCTCGCCTTCGCCCGCGCCCTCGGCGAGTACGGCTCGGTGATCTTCATCGCCGGCAACATGCCGATGAAGTCGGAGATCACTCCGCTCCTGATCATGATCAAGCTGGAGCAGTACGACTATGCCGGCGCCACCGCTGTGGCCATGGTCTTCCTGCTCATCTCGTTCTCGCTCCTCTTCCTGATCAACTACCTGGCCTGGCGGCGCACCCGGCGGATGCGCCCGGCGGATCTCCATGACCAAACATAGCCCGCTCACCGAGCCGCGCTGGGTGCGCTGGCTGCTCCTCGGCCTGACCTTCGGCTTCCTCGGCTTCTTCCTCTTCGTGCCGCTGGCCCTGGTGTTCTACGAAGCCTTCCGGGAGGGGCTCGCGACCTACTGGGCGGCTCTGCGCGAGCCGGTCGCCCTGGCGGCCGTCAAGCTCACGCTGATCGCGGCGGCCGTCTCGGTGCCGGTCAACCTGATCTTCGGCCTGGCCGCGGCCTGGGCGATCGCCAAGTTCCGCTTCCGCGGCAAGAACCTGCTGATCACCATGATCGACCTGCCGTTCAGCGTCTCGCCGGTGATCGCCGGCATGATGTTCGTGCTGCTGTTCGGCGCCCACGGCTTCTTCGGACCGTTCCTCGCCGGTCACGACATCAAGATCATCTTCGCCGTACCGGGGATCGTGCTCGCCACCATGTTCGTGACCTCGCCGCTGATCGCCCGCGAGCTGATCCCGCTGCTCCAGGCGCAGGGGAGCGACGAGGAGGAGGCCGCCCTCACCCTGGGCGCCAGCGGCTGGCAGATGTTCTTCCGCGTCAGTCTCCCCAAGCTGCGCTGGGGACTGCTTTACGGCGTGGTGCTCTGCAACGCCCGGGCGATGGGGGAGTTTGGTGCCGTCTCGGTGGTCTCGGGGCACGTCCGCGGCGTCACCAACACGATGCCGCTCCACATCGAAATCCTTTACAACGAATACCAGTTCGCGGCGGCGTTCGCGATCTCCTCGCTCCTCGCCCTGCTGGCCCTCGTCACCCTGGCGATCAAGGCCGGTCTGGAGTGGCGGATGAGCCACTGAGCAACTGGGGTAAGCTGACTCGATGGCCGAGAAGCCGGATCGATCGGAAACGCGGCAGCGGCGCCCGATCGGTATCGGCGCGCTCCTGGTCGGCCTCAACGCCGGCCTGCTGGTGCTCGCCGTGCTGTTCGTCGTGCTCGCCGCCCTGGAGCTGCTGGGCCGGCTGGCCGACGAGCAGGCCCAGGCCCGCGTCGAGCTGGCCGGGATGAGCGCCCGCCAGGCGGTCGAGCGCTCCGAGGGGGACGTCCTCACCTCCGCCCAGCTCCTCGGCGAACGGCCGACCGTCGGCCGGCTCCTGAGCGAGCGCGACGCCGCCTCCCTCACCGCCTTCCTCGACCGCTACCGCCAGACCAGCCACCTCAGCGGCTGCGCCGTCTTCGCCGGCCGCGAGCTGTTCGCCCAGAGCGGCCCGCCCCTCCCCTGGGAGAGCCTCCTCGCGGCGGCGCGCGACGGCGAGCCCCTGCTGCTGCGCGATACCGACGGAGACCTGCTCCTCGCCGCGGTCTCCGGCGTCGTCTCCTTCTCGGACTCGACCGCGGTGACCGTCCTGGCGCTCGACGCCGACTTCGAGCGCGACGTCGCGCGGCAGGTCGGGATGCCGGTGCTGGTCCTGCCGGTCGAGCGCGCCCTGGCCGAGACCGGCGACCCGCGCCGGCCCCTGCGCGGCCAGGCCGTCGAGACCGGCGAGTCCGCCTCGGCCCGGCTCAACGCCACCGGCCACTTCCACGCGATCCTGCCGTTGACCAATCCGGGCGGCAGCGTCGCGGCGCTGGTCGAGACCTCCCTGCCGATCGCGTCGGCGCGCGGCACTCTCGGCCTTCTGGAGCGGCGGCTCCTCTATTTCTCGCTGCTGGCGACCGCCGCCGCCATCCTCTCGGGCGCGCTGATCAGCCGGCGGCTGACGCGGCCGGTGCGCGACCTCACCCTCGCCGCCGCCCTGATCGGCCACGGCGACCTCCAGACCCCCATGCCCCGGGTCTCCGGCCGCGAGCTCGGCACCCTCGCCGCCACCATGGAAGAGATGCGCCGCCGCCTCCAGCACCTCACCGCCGAGCTGCGCCGCCGGCAGGCCGAAGGCGAGGCG
>DATAHG010000419.1:0-6057 GCA_036263295.1 Thermoanaerobaculia bacterium
CGGAGGCGAAGCTGGCGGGCCACCTCGATGGCGGCCTCCAGGTTGGTGTGGACGGCGGTCTCCTCCTGGGTGGCGGCGCGGGTCGAGCGGCCGGAGTTGACGTCGATCGCGGTGAGCGCCTCGGTGGCGTCGATGACGATCGAGCCGCCGCTCGGCAGCTCGACGCGGCGCTGATAGATGCGGTCCACCTGGGGCTCGATGTCGTAGCGGGAAAACAGCGGCAGACGGTCCGAGTAGCGCGTCAGGCGGGTCTTGGCCCGCGGCATGAAGGCCTGCATGTAGGCCTTGGCCTTGAGAAACGCCTCGTCGTCGTCGACCAGGACCTCGTCGATGCTGCTGTCGAGATAGTCGCGCAGCGCCTGGAGGATGATGTCCTGGTCGGTGTAGAGGAGCCGGGTCCCCTTGCCCTCCAGCGCGGCGGTCTGCACCCGCTTCCAGAGACGGAGCAGGGCGGCGAAGTCGCGGCTGAGGGTGGTCTTGTTCTGGTCCAGGGCGTTGGTGCGGACGATGACGCCGCAGCCGCTCGGGAGATCGAGGCCGTTCGCAAGAGTCTTGAGCTTCTTGCGGGTGTCCTCGTCCTCGACCTTGCGGGAGACCCCCCGGGTGTCGTCGAACGGGGTGAGCACCAGGTACCGGCCGGCGAGCGACAGGCTGGTGGTGAGGGCGGCGCCCTTCTGGCTGACCGGGTCCTTGGCGACCTGGACCACGATCGGCTTGTTCTTCTCGAGCACCTCTTCGATGCGCGGCTGCCCGCCGCGGGGGTGGTGGTAATAGGCTTCGGGGACGACGTCCTGGATGGCCAGGAAGCCGTGGCGCTCGGCGCCGTAATCGATGAAGGCGGCGTTCAGGCTGGGCTGGATCGAGGCGATGACGCCGCGGTAGATGTTGCCGCGGGTCTGGCCCGATTCGGCCACGTCCACCTGGTAGTTTTCCAGGCTGTTGCCCTGGACGACGGCGATGCGCAGCTCTTCCGGACGCTGCGCGTTGATCAGCATTTTGCGACTCAAAAGTTCGCTCCGTTTCTGGGTTTTTACTAGGAGGGACAGCTCAAAGCATGAGGGAGGATAGACGGCGAGCAGGGGTGGAGGCAGTGTGGCGGCAGCATTTCCGTACGGTATTGTGACCTGCCCGGAGGGTGTCGTGCAAGTCGGGGGGTGTCAGGCGGGGTACAATGCCCTCGTCCGCGGGGCTGGGCGGGACGGGAAGGAATCGAGCTTGGACAAGAAATACGACGTCGTCATCCTCGGGGGGGCCTTCAGCGGCGCCTCCGCCGCCCTCCTCCTGCGCCGCGAGCGGCCGGACCTCTCGGTCCTCGTCGTCGAGCGGGCCGAAGCCTTCGACTCCAAGGTGGGGGAGGCGACCACCGAAATGTCGGGGATGTTCCTCACCCGCCGCCTCGCCCAGTGGCAGCACCTCGAGAACGAGCACCTCCCCAAGGAGGGGCTGCGCTACTGGTTCAAGAACGAGAAGGTCACCTGCCACGCCGAGGCCAGCGAGACCGGCGGCTTCGTGCGCAGCCTGGTCCCCTCCTTTCAGCTCCGCCGCGATGTGCTCGACGAGCACCTGCTCGCCTCGGCCGTGGCCGAGGGGGCCGAGCTGCTGCGCCCCGCCCGCGCCGCCGAGGTCGAGCTCGGCCGCTTCGACCACCGCGTGACCCTGGAGCACGGCGGCGCCACCGAGACCGTGGCCTGCCGCTGGGTGCTCGACGCCACCGGCCGCGCCACGTTCCTCGGCAAGCGCCTGGGCCTTATCGAGCGCAATCAGGACCACCCCACCGCCGCCATCTGGTGCCGCTGGGAGGGGGTGCGCCACATCGACGACGTGGCGGCCCGCGGCCCGCTCGCGTTCAGCCGCAACAACGTCAGCTCGCGCCGGCTCGCCACCAACCACTACATGGGCTTCGGCTACTGGGTCTGGTTCATCCCGCTCGGCAACGGCGAGACCAGCATCGGGGTGGTGTTCGACACCCGGTTCGTCCATCTCGACCGCGGCAAGGACGTGGCCGCGGCCTATGACGGGTTCCTGCGGGCCATCCCGGCCGCCGCCGAGCTGCTGGACCAGGCCCGTATGCGGGAAGGCGACCTGCGCACCTTCTCCAACCTCGCCTATGTCAGCCGGCAGTACATGGGGGAGGGGTGGGCGCTCCTCGGAGACGCTGCGGCGTTCCTCGATCCCTACTATTCGCCGGGGCTCGACCACGCCGCCTTCTCGGTCGAGGCCACGGTCGAGATGGTCAAGGCCGAGACCGCCGGGGAAGACGTGGCGGCGCGGATCGCCGAGCACAACGCGACCTTCGTGCGCTCCTACCACCGCTTCTTCGAGGCGGCCTACCGCGACAAGTACACCTACATGGGCGAGCACGACCTGCTGTCGGCCTCGATGCTGCTCGACACCGCGCAGTACTACCTGTTCGTCGTCATCCCGGCCTACAAGCTGTTCGGGAAGTTTCACTGGATGCCGGTGCTGGGGCCCAAACCGGCGTTCATCAGCTACCACCTGATGCGGATCTACAACCGGCGCCTGAGCGCCATCGCCCTGGCCCGCCGCCGGGCCGGCGAGGAGGGGCGGCGCAACAACGGCCGGCGCATCAAGGCCTTCTTCGACCTGAACCTGGCGCCGCTCCGCATGGTGGCGCGCGGCCTCAAGCTCTGGTGGCGCGCCGAGCTCGACCTCGCCCTGCTGCCGTTGCGCCGCCTGCTCTCCGGCCGGCGCGTCCCGGCTCCCGCGGCCTCCGAATCTCCCGCCGAGGGCTCGACTCTCTGAAGACCTTTCCGGATCGATCGCCGGTTCCCGGCATCGGTCTTGAATAAGAGTTGACCGTCGCGCCGGGCGCCGGCTCTACCTTGTCGTCGCCTCCTTGTCGCCGGGTCCGGGCGATCCTTCCGGAGGTCTCCATGTCCAAACCCTGGTCCACGAGGGGCCGGATCCGCTGCCTGGGAGCGGTCCTGGTCCTGGCCTGTCTCGTCCCCACCGTGGCGTCCGCTCAATATTTCGGGCGCAACCGGGTCCGCTATGAAAAATTCGACTGGCGGATCCTCAAGACCGAGCATTTTGACATCTATTACTACCCCGAGCAGGAGAAGCCCGTGCGCGACGCCGCGCGCATGGCGGAGCGCTGGTACCAGCGCCTCTCTTCGGTGTTCAATCGGGAATTCACCGAGCGCAAATCGATCATCCTCTACGCCGATCAGAGCGACTTCCAGCAGACCACCCTGTCGAGCGGCGCGATCGGCGAGGGGACCGGCGGCTTCACCGAGGCGCTGCGCACCCGGGTGGTGCTCCCGCTGACCGGAAACTATGAGGACACCGATCACGTGATCGGCCACGAGCTGGTCCACGTGTTCCAGTACGACATCCTGCGCGAGCCGCGCGGCGGCGGCCGGTCGAGCGGCGGCGGGGCGGGTCTCAACCTGCCGCTCTGGTTCATCGAGGGTCTGGCCGAGTACCTGTCGCTCGGCCGGCAAGACGCGCAGACCGCCATGTACCTGCGCGAGGCGCTGGTGCGCGACGAGCTGCCGGACCTGCGCAAGCTGTCGCGCCGCGGCTACGAGTACTTCCCCTATCGCTGGGGGCACGCTTTCTGGGCCTACGTCGGCGGGCGCTGGGGGGACAACATCGTCGCGACCCTGTTCGTCCGCGGCGCGCAGGTCGGGGCCGAGACCGCGATCCAGGAGGTCCTCGGGATGTCCGACAAGGACTTCTCGGCCGCCTGGCAGGCCTCGATCCGGCAGGACTACGCGCCGGTGCTGGCGGCCCGGCAGGCGCCGACCACGGCCGGCCGGCAGATCCTGCCGCGCGAGCGCGAGGAGAGCCGCCCCTACTACGTGGCTCCCGTTCTCAATCCGGCCGGCGACCAGTTCATCGTCTATTCGACCCGGGGCCTGTTCAGCTTCGATCTCTATCTGGCCGACGCGCGCACCGGCGAGATCCGGGAGAAGGTGGTGTCGGAGAACGCCGACCCCCACCTCGATTCGTTGCGGTTCCTCGACTCGGCGGGCTCCTGGTCGCCGGATGGCTCCCGCTTCGCCTTCATCGTGGCCGCCCGCGGCGACAACGAGCTGGCGATCGTGGACGTCGCCTCCCGGAAGATCGCGCAGCGCATTCCGATCGAAGGGGTGGGGCAGATGTGGAACACCTCCTGGTCGCCGGACGGGCGTTCGATCGTCTTCGCCGGCTCTTCCGGGGGGATCACCGATCTCTACCTCTACGACATCCAGAGCGGCCAGACCCGCAAGCTCACCGACGACGTCTACGCCGACCTGCAGCCCGAATGGGCGCCCGACGGCCGCACGATCGCCTTCATCTCGGACCGCGGGCGCGGCACCGACCTGAGCAACCTGACCTTCGGCCCGATGGGGATCTGGTTCCTCGACGTGGCGAGCGGCCAGGTCCGCCAGGCGCTGCCGGACTTCACCGGCAACCAGATCAACCCGAAGTTCGGCCCGGGCGGCCGCGATCTCTACTTCCTCTCGGACGTGGCGGGGGTGAGCGACATCTACCGCGTCGCGCTGGGGGAGGCGCTGACGGCCGGCGCCGTCTCCCGCGTGACCCGCCTCTCGACCGGCGTGGGCGGCATCGCCCGCCTCTCGCCGGCCCTCAGCGTGGCCGAGCGGACGGGGCAGGTGATGTTCACGGTGTTCCGGGACGCGACCTATCACGTCTACTCCCTGACCGCCGAGCAGGCGCGCGGCGAGCCGGTGACCGAGACAGCCCCGGCGGCCGCGCAGGCGCTCCAGGCGGCCACCCTGCCGCCGCTCCAGACCCGGTCGGCGAGCCTGGTGGAGAGCTATCTCCGGGGCTCGGCGCCGATCCAGGACGCCCAGGCATCCGCGTCTACCTCCCCCTCCGGGCGGCGGATGAGCGCCTTCGAGACCTCCGAGTATCGCCCGCGGCTCCAGCTCGACTTCCTCGGCCCGGCGGCGGGCGTGGCCGTGAGCAGCCTGGGCTACGGCTTCGCCGGGGACATCACGGCGATCTTCGGCGACGTGCTCGGCCAGCGCGAGCTGGGGTTGTCGATCCAGGGGGGCACGAACAGCGACTTCAATGAGTTCGGTGGCCAGGCCTATTACCTCAACCAGGCGGGGCGCTGGCAGGTGGGCGTCTCGGCCGGGCACATCCCCTACATCTCGGCGTTCACGACGGTCAGCACCGGCACCGTCGAGGTCGACGGCCAGCCCGTGCTGGCCGACCTGGTCGAGCAGGTGCGCCAGACCATCACCCAGGACGAGGTGTCGCTCATCGCGCACTACCCGTTCAGCACCACCCAGCGCTTCGAGGCCGCCGCGGGCGTCCTCCACCTTGGCTACGACAACGAAGTGCGGCGCGCCCTGGTCTCGGGCAACACCGTGATCGACCGCGAGGAGGAGAACCTGCCGGCGCCCGAGTCGCTCAACCTCTACCAGGGATCGCTCGCCCTGGTCGGCGACAGCAGCACCTTCGGCTTCACCTCGCCGATCCAGGGGCGGCGCTACCGGCTGGAGGTGCAGCCCACCTTCGGCGACCTGAACTTCGAGGCGGTCACCGCCGACTTCCGCCAGTACCTGCTGCTGCGGCCGGTGACCCTGGCCTTCCGCGGCCTCCACTTCGGGCGTTACGGCACCGACGCCGAGAGCCCGCGCCTGGCCCCGCTCTACGTCGGCCGCCCCAATCTGGTGCGGGGCTATGAAGTGGGGGACATCGACCTGTCGGAGTGCACGTCCACCGCGGGGTCCAGCAACTGCCCGGAGTTCGATCGCCTGATCGGCAGCCGGATCGGGGTGGCCAACTTCGAGGTCCGCGTGCCGCTCTTCGGGGTGCCCGGTTACGGCATCTTCCGGACCTCCTTTCTGCCGGTCGAGCTGGCCGGGTTCGTGGACGCCGGCGTGGCCTGGACGGCGGACGAATCGCCCGATCTGCGCTTCGAGGAGCGCTCGGTGGACCGGGTGCCGGTGGTGAGCGCCGGGGTCTCGGCGCGCGTCCTGCTGGGCGGCTTCGCGGTGCTCGAGTTCTACTACGCCAAGCCGTTCCAGCGGCCCGACGCCGGCATGGTGACGGGGTTCCTGATCTCGCCGGGCTGGT
>DATAHG010000420.1:0-2540 GCA_036263295.1 Thermoanaerobaculia bacterium
CACGTCGAGCCCGGTGTTCGACCTGTCGATCTCGGAGGTCTGGGGGACGCTCGCCTGCGGCGCCACGGTCTGCGTGCCGCCGGACGGCGTGGTGCCGGACCCCGGCGCGCTGCTCGGCTGGCTGGCGGCCGAGGGGGTGCACTACACCTGCGTGCCGACGATCCTGGTCAAGCCGCTGCTGGAGCACCCGCGGCCGGCCGGGCTGGCCTTGAAGACGCTGTCCACCGGCGGCGACCGCTGCCCGCTGCCGCCGCCCGGGCTCCCCTTCGAGTTCGTGGACTACTACGGTCCGAGCGAGGCGTCGGTGGCGGCGAGTTGGGCGCGGCTGACCTCGGAGAGCGCTCCGTCGATCGGCCGCCCGGTCGAGAACGACCAGATCTACGTGCTCGACCGGCACTTCCGGCCGGTGCCGCCGGGCGCCTTCGGGGAGATCTGCATCGGCGGCCTCGGAGTGGCGCGCGGCTACGGCCGGCGCTCCGCCCTCACGGCGGAACGGTTCATCCCGCACCCGCTCTCGGAGGAGCCCGGTGCCCGCCTCTACCGCAGCGGCGACCTCGGCCGGCACCGCGCCGACGGCCGCCTGGAGTTCCTCGGCCGCACCGACAACCAGGTGAAGGTGCGCGGCTTCCGCATCGAGCTGGGTGAGATCGAAGCCTTGCTGGGCCGCCACCCCGCGGTGCGCGAGGCGGTCGCGGTGGTGCGCGAGACCGCCCCGGGGGATCTCGGGATCGTGGCTTACTGGGTGGCTACGGAGGAGGCGGCCGGGGCCGAGGACCTGCGGGTGTTCCTGCGGGCGAGCCTGCCGGACTACATGGTGCCGGCGGTCTTCTGCAAGCTGGAAGAGCTGCCGCGCACCGCGACCGGCAAGCCCGACCGCAAGGCGCTCCCCGCGCCGGAGCGGGCTGGCGCCGAGGGCGCGTTCGTGGCGCCCCGCACGCCGACCGAGGAGGCGCTCGCCGCTCTCTGGCAGGAGCTGCTCGGCCTCGACCGGGTCGGGGCGGAGGACCACTTCTTCAACCTCGGCGGCCATTCGCTGTTGGCGGTGCGGCTCGCCGCGCGTCTGCGCGACCGGTTCAAGGTCAGCCTTTCCACCCAGGCCGTGTTCGAGGCGCCGATCCTCTCCGCGCTGGCCGCCACGGTCGATCGCGCTGTCGCGAGCGGTGATCTGGATGAGACGCCGGCTTTGGTGGCGCGCCCGCGCACGGTGCGGCAACCCCGGAGCGGCGCGTAGGTGGCAGAAAACCTTTTGCCAGGACCCGAGAAGGTTTCTCCGGGAGCCGAGAAGGTCTTGCCGGGAACCGGGAAGGTCCTTCTCGGTCCTCGGAAAGACTTGTCCGGGAACCGGGAAGGGTTTTCCTGGGACTCGGCAGACCTTTCCAGGAGCTCGACAGGTCCTTCTCGGCTCCCGGCAAAAGGTTTCCGGCTCCTGGACAAACCTTCCGGGGTGCCGGCAAGACCTTCCCGGGTCCTGGTGAAACCTTCCTGGGCGCTGGCAAGACCTTCTCGGACCCGGGAAGAGCTTTCCCGGACCCCGGCCAGCCTTGCGCGGAGGACCGCATGACCTCCTCTGTCGTTCACGCCGAGGTCTTCGTCGCCGAAGCGTCCTTCGCGCAGCAGCGCATCTGGCTGATCGACCGTCTCATCCCGGGGCAGCCGACCTACAACGTGCCGCTCGGGCTGCGTGCCCGCGGTGCGCTCGGCCGGCGCGCCCTGGAGACCGCCCTGGCGGGGATGACCGAACGCCACGAGATCCTCCGCACCGCCTTCGACGAGGAGGAGGGGGAGCCGGTCCAGCTCATCTGGTCCGCCCTCGCGGTGCCCCTGCCCTGGATCGATTTGAGCGCCCTGCCGGCCGGCCTGCGCGAGCGCGAGGGGCACGCCCGGCTCGACGCCGAGGCGGCCCGCCCGTTCGATCTGAAACGGCCGCCGCTGTGGCGCGCCGCCGTCTTCCAGCTCGGCCCGGAGGATCACCTCCTCCTCTTCAACTTCAACCACACGGTGACCGACGAGTGGTCGAACGGCTTGTTCCTGCGCGAGCTGCTGGCCCTCTACGGCGCGGCGCGCGAAGGGCGGCCGGCGGCCTTGCCCGATCCGCCGCTCCAGTACGCCGACTTCGCGGCCTGGCAGCGCCAGTGGCTGCAGGGCACCGCCCTGGAGCGCCGCCTGGGCGTCATGGGTCGCCGGTTGGCGGGCATCCCGGAGGCGCTGGCGCTGCCGGCCGATTTCCCCCGGCCGGCGCCGGAGGACCCGTCCGGCAACGAGCTGTCGTTCGAGCTGCCCGCGCCGCTCGCGGCCGGCCTGCGGGAGCTGGCGCGCGGGGCGGACGCGACGCTGTTCATGGTCCTGCTCGCCGGGTTGGAGGCGCTGCTCTTCCGGCTGACCGGCCAGAGGGATTTCGCGGTCGGCTCGCCGGTCGCCAACCGCACGCGGGTCGAGACCGAGAGCGTGCTCGGCCTGTTCGTCAACACCGTGGCCCTGCGCGCCGAGATGGGGGACGACCTCACCTTCCGCGACCATCTCGCCCGGGTGCGCACGATCGC
>DATAHG010000421.1:0-3065 GCA_036263295.1 Thermoanaerobaculia bacterium
GAGCCGATCAGGGAGGAGGGGAGGGCGGCGCAGTTGACCGCCACCAGGGCGCGATGGGCCCGCGGCGAGTGGCGGTGGATGGCCCGCGCCACCAGCTCCTTGCCGGTGCCGGTCTCGCCGGTCAGCAGGACCGTGGTGTCCGTGGGAGCCACCTTGTCGACCAGGGCCAGGGTATCGCGCAGGGCCTTGGAGACGCCGACGATCTCCTCGAACATGGAGCGCTCGTCGATCTCCTGGCGCAGGGCCAGGTTCTCGGCCTGGAGCTGACGGGTGAGGCGCGAGATCTCCTCGAATGCCAGGGCGTTGGCGACCGCCGCGGCGATCGGCCGCGCCAGAGCCTCGAACACGTCCACCTCCTGCGGGGGGAACGGGCCGGGATTGCCGCGCGAGAACGAGATCGAGCCGATCAGGCGGTCGCGCACGGTGAGCGGCACCCGGACATAGGAGCGGATGCCGACCGCGAACAGGCGGGCGTCCTCGGGGAAGCGGGTGCCCCGCGAGAGGTCCTCACAGACCCAGGCGCGGCCGGTGCGGCCGACGTGCTCGGTGCCCGAGCCGGCGAAGGGCATCCGGGAGGGCTTGGGGGGGATGTCGGCCGGGTCCTCGTACCGCATGCTCAGCCAGCGCCCGACGATGTCCTGGAACGAGTCCCCGGCCCGCCGCTCGACCCCGCGGATGTAGACCGCGTGGGGCACGAGGGAGTCGTCGTCCACCGTGGTAACGCCGACGCCGTCGACCACGATCTCGGGCTCCAGGCCGTGGACCACCGATTCCAGCACGGCGGCCATCTCGATCTGGGAGTTGGCCGCCTCGGAGACCTCGAGCAGGAGGCGGTATCTCTCCTCGGCGCTCAGCATCCCACCGTCATTCCAGGAACAGGTCGGGAAGCAGAGGCTGGCCCGGCTCGACCGCGTACCTCTCGAAGTCGGTCACTCCAGCCTCCCGCAGCACCTCCTCGTCGAGGAAGAAGTTGCCGGTGGTGGACCGGCTCTCCCGGGTGAGGATGGCGTGCGCCGCGTCCGCCACGATCTCCGGCTTGCGGCAGCGCTCCGGCGGGACCGCTCCCCCCAGCATGGCCAGGGCGGCGGTGGCGATGACCGTTTTCGGCCAGAGGGCGTTCACCGCGACGCCCGCCTTGCGGAACTCCTCGGCCATCCCGAGCACGCACAGGCTCATGCCGTACTTCGACATGGTGTAGGCGGTGTGGCGCTTGAACCACTTGGGGTCGAGGTTGATCGGCGGCGAAAGGGTCAGGATGTGAGGATTGGCCGCCTTCTGAAGGTGGGGAAGGCAGGCCTGGGAGCAGGCGAACGTCCCTCGCGCGTTGACCGACCACATGAGGTCGAAGCGCTTCATGGGGGTCTCCAGCGTGCCGGTCAAATTGATCGCGCTGGCGTTGTTGACCAGGATGTCGATCCCCCCGAAGGTTTCGACCGCCTTGCGGACCGCCTCGGCGATCTGCTCCTCGTCGCGGATGTCGACCTGGAGAGCCAGAGCCTTGCCCCCCGCGGCCTCGATCTCCTCGGCGGCGCTGTAGATGGTCCCCGGCAGCTTGGGGTTGGGCTCGGCGGTCTTGGCCGCGATTACGATGTTGGCGCCGTCGGCCGCGGCGCGCAGCGCGATCGCCTTGCCGATACCCCGGCTCGCGCCGGTGATGAACAGGGTCTTGCCCTTCAAGTCAGCCATGGAGGATCTCCCCGAGAGATTCGATCAGACCCGGCAGGTCTCGGTTCACGGTATCCCAGACGACGGACAGGTCGATCTCGTCGTACTGGTGGATCATCAGATTTCTCATCGACACCATCTCCCGCCAGGGGAGTTGAGAATACAGATCCTGGGTCTCGGCCGAAACGCGCCGGGCCGCCTCCCCGATCAGCTCGATCCGCCGGATGACGGCGTCCTGGCACTGCAGATCCGAAAGAAAATCGCCATAGGACTTGCCGGCGATGTACTGGACCGCCAAACGCGCGGCGTCCAGCATGTCCAGGAGAGAGGCCTGATCACGCTGCATAGATCGGCCGCGCCGAAGACAGGATGGCCTCCCGGCGGATCGGATTGCGGCTCGCCTCGACTCCCCGGCGGCTGACGAGGTCGACCTCGCGTCCCAGCAGCCCGATCAGCTCCTCCCGCATCCGGGCCATGTCGAACAGAGTCCAGTGAGCTTCCGGATCAAAGCTCGCCAGGAGATCGATGTCACTGTCCGTCCGGAAGTCGGCCCGCAGAGCGGACCCGAACACGGACAACTCGTTGATCCGCCACCGCCTACAGAAGTCCGCGATCTCTTGTCTGGGCAGGTCCGGCAGCATCTTTGTTCCTCCAGAACGCTTGTTTTGTACGCAAGCATTCGTAGTCTATGCGAAGCGCCGCGGCTCCGCGGCCGGTGGGCGCGCGGCCGCGTCCCTTCGCCGCAACTCGCGGCGTGACGCCGCGTCTCCGCGGAAGCCGGCGCGGGGACGCGGGGGCGCGCCGCGGGCTCGCGGCAGGCGGTGCGCTCTGGTCGCCGATCGTCGCGGCTCCGTAGAGACTCGGCGCAACGTCGCGGGCTGTGGGCGCGAGCTCGCATGGGCCGGCGCGTCTCCGCGGCCTGGTGGCGCGGCTTCGCGGGGAGACGCCGCGTCCCCGCCGCGGGCGCCGCGCTCTCGTGCTCCCTGGGCGCGTGGAGGCGGAGACCGGGCGCGGATCCGTAGCGGTGGGCGCTGCCTCGCGGCCACCCGGCGCCGCCTCGCGGCGGCTCAGCGCAAGTCGCGTCTCCTCGCCGCGGATCCGCGCCAGGGGGCGCGTCCTCGCTACGGCGCGGCGCGGAGACGCGGCGCAACCCCCGCGCGGGCTGTCCGCGCACCCTTCAAGGTAGAGACCCCCCTCCGGACCGCCCCGGAGGGAGGCCCCCAAGCTTCGGTTCAACGCCAATCCACCCGAGGAGGTTTCTTCATGGAACAGAGGGATCGCCCCGCTTTCCGCCGGCGCCACGTCCCGGCGCTGGCCCTCGTCGTCCTTGCCCTCGCCGCCCTCGTCCCCGCCGCCGCCACGGCCCATCCGCCGGACGCGCCGACCCTCGAAACCCTGCG
>DATAHG010000422.1:0-1954 GCA_036263295.1 Thermoanaerobaculia bacterium
CTTCCGGCGCCTCCGTTCCAGGAAGCGCTGCACCTCCTCCGCCGTCGTCCATCCGGCCGTCACCGCGGCCCGGACGATCGTCGTCCGCTCCTCTGGAGACAGCGCCACGGGCGAGGCCGGCTCCTCCCGCGATTCGGGTGCAACCAGGCTATGCACGAAGAGCAATGCATCCACCGCCTCCGGTGGGCGGCCGAGTGGCGCGACCAGGTGGTCGAGGTACTCTCGGCTCAGGGGCTTGTCCCCCCGTTCGTAGCGCAGGATCAACCGGGCGTCCGAAATCCCCACCGCCGCCGCCAGCTTCTCCTTGGTCCAGCCACTCTCCGCCCGGAGGTATCGCAAGGCCAGAGCCGTCGCCGGAAGCTTCCTTTCTCGCATAGGGACACCCTCCTCGGGATAACCGGGTTGCGGAAGTCGGATCCGGCGTAGTGTAATCGCAAGAGGAGGCGAGGTCACAGGCACGCTTCTGGATGTCCGGGTAAGGTGCTTCCGGACAAAGAAGCCCTGCCCGATCGCCGGGCAAGCTTATAAACGGCGGGGTAAGCTTCTGAATCCCGGGGTAAGGTTGTCCTGGAAATTATAAGCTCGCCCGGTCATCCGGCAAGCTTCTGAACGGCGCGGCAAGCTTCTAAATCCCGGGGCAAGCTTGTCCCGGAAATTATAAGCCCGCCCGGTCATCCGGCAAGCTTCTGAACGGCGCGGCAAGCTTCTGAATCGCCGGGCAAGGTTGTCCTGGAAATTATAAGCCCGCCCGGTCATCCGGCAAGCTTCTGAATCGCTCGGCAAGCTTCTAAATCCCGGGGCAAGCTTGTCCCGGAAATTATAAGCCCGCCCGGTCATCGGGCAAGCTTATAAACGGCAGGACAAGCTTCTGAATCCCAGGGCAACGTTGTCCCGGAAATTATAAGCTCGCCCGGTCACCGGGCAAGCTTCCACGGCTCACCGCCAGGCGAACAGCGGCTGGTCGAACCCGTCCACCCGCGTCTCCCGCCCCGCCACCGCGACTTCCGCGAACTGATAGAGGATTCCCGCCGTGGGGGTGTAGATCAGGGTGTCGAGGATCGCCAGGGCCAGCACCGGCCGGTCGCTCTGGGGGATGGTCTGGAGAACGCGGTTGGCCGGCTCCAGAAGATCTTCGACTGGAACGAGATAGGCCCCGGCGACTTCGCGGGGGTCGGGACGCAGGTCGGCGTCCGGCGGTCCCCAGAGGACGACCGGGGTGATCACGAAGCCGGAGCGGGTGGGGAGGTCGTCCAGGAGGCCGAGGATGTCGTCGGGGGAGAGGGGGAGGCCGAGCTCTTCTTCGAGCTCGCGGAGTGCCGCCGCTTCCGGGGTCTCGCCCGGGTCGAGCCGGCCGCCGGGGCAGGCCCATTGCCCGCCGTGGCGCCGGAGCCCCGAGGCGCGGCGGGTCAGGACGACCGTGGCGTTGCCTTCGGGGTCCGGCAGGACCACCACCGCCACGGCCGCCGGCCGGCCTGCGTCCGAGTCCAGGGGCCGGCGGACGAACTGTTGAAGGTTCCCGGCGAGGCGGGCGCGGAGGTCGTCGTCGAAGCGGAGGGGCATGCGCCACAGCATAGCGTTAGAATCTGGGCCGAGGAGAACACATATGCCAGGTGAGCGCGCGTGGAGGAAGGCTGTTGTGGAGCATGAGGCGGCCGTCGCCGAGTTGATCGAAGGGATCGATCAGGTACCGCCGGAACGCTGGCATGCGCCGCGGGCGGAGAACAAATGGAGCCCGGCCGAGGAGGCTCTCCATGTCGCGATGTCCTATGAGTTCGGGCTGGTGTCGATCACCCAGGGGAAGGCGATGCGGCTCCGCGTCTCCCCTCTCCGCGCCCGGCTCTCGCGCTGGCTCATTCTTCCCATCCTCATCCGCACCGCGAAGTTTCCGCGCGGTGTGCCGGCGCCGCGGGAGATCCGGCCGTTGCGGGAGGAAGCGGAAACCTTGAGCCCGCAG
>DATAHG010000423.1:0-5148 GCA_036263295.1 Thermoanaerobaculia bacterium
CGGTCGACCCCGGCACCTTCCTCGACCTCTACCCGGAGTACCTCCTGAAGCCGGAGGAGAAGAAGGCTTGGCTCGCCGACCGGGCGGGGGCGATCGTCGGCCGGGTGACCGCCAACCGGTTCGGCTGGAAGGTGGGGGACAAGATCCCGATCCAGGCGACGATCTACCGCCATCCGGACGGCTCGAGCCTGTGGACCTTCAACCTCGTGGGCATCTACGACGGCGCCCAGAAGGGGACCGACACCTCGGGCTTCTACTTCCGGTACGACTATCTGGACGAGGGGATGGGGGGGAACCTCGGGCGGGTGGGGTGGTACGCCATCCGCATCGCCGACCCGTCGCGGTCCGGCGACGTCGCCCGGCAGGTCGACGCCCTGTTCGCCAACTCGCCGGCGGAGACCAAGACGCAGACCGAAAAGGCGCTCGCACAGTCGTTCGCCAACCAGGTCGGCAGCATCGGCAAGATCATCACCGCGATCCTGGCGGCGGTCTTCTTCACCATCCTGCTGGTCGCCGGCAACACCATGGCGCAGTCGGTGCGCGAGCGCACCAACGAGCTGGCGGTCCTGAAGACCCTCGGCTTCTCCCACGGCCAGGTGCTCGGGCTGGTGCTCGCCGAGTCCTGCGTGCTGGCGGTGCTCGGCGGCGGGCTGGGGATCGCCCTCGGCTGGGGGCTGATCACCGCCCTCGGCGACCCGACGCACGGCCAGCTCCCCGTCTTCTACTTCCCCGGGCCGGACATCGCGCTGGGCGCCGTCCTGGCCGTCCTGCTCGGCCTCGTCACCGGCACGCCGCCGGCGGTGCAGGCGATGCGGCTGCGCATCGTCGACGCGTTGCGGAGGGTTTGACCATGTTCAACTGGCTCTCACAGGTGGCGGCGGTGACCTGGCTCAACCTGCGCACGATCGGACAGCGCCGCGGCGCCTCGCTGGCGGCGATCTTCGGCGTCGCGGGGGTGGTGGCGGTGTTCGTGGCGGTGCTGTCGATCGCCGAGGGGTTCCGCAAGACGATGACCACCGGCGCCTCGCCGGACACCGCGATCATCCTGCGCAGCGGCAGCGACACCGAGATGATGAGCGGCATCTCGCGGGACGCCGCGCGGATCGTCTCCGAGGCGCCCGGCGTGCGGCGCGGCGCGGAGGGGCCGGTCGCCTCCTCCGAGCTCTACGTCGTCGTCGACGTGCCGAAGCGCTCGACCGGGACGGACGCCAACGTCCCCCTGCGCGGCGTGCAGCCGGCGGGGTTCGGCGTCCGCGACCGGGTCAAGATCGTCCAGGGGCGCCGCTTCGAGCCGGGGCGCAACGAGGTGATCGTGGGCCGGGCGGCGGCGGCCGAGTTCGCCGGGCTCGACCTCGGCAGCCATCTCCGCTGGGGGGAGAACGAGTGGACCGTGGTCGGCATCTTCGCCGCCGACGGCGGCATTTCCGAGTCGGAGATCTGGTGCGACGTCGGCGTCCTCCAGCCGGCCTACCGGCGGGGGAACAACTTCCAGGCGGTCTACGCCAGGCTCGAGTCGGCGGCGGCGTTCGACCGCTTCAAGGACGCGCTGACCACCGATCCGCGCCTGGACGTCAAGGTCCTCCGCCAGTCCGACTACTACGCCGAGCAGTCGCGGACCCTCTACGCCATCATCACCGGCCTCGGCACCATCATCGCCATCCTGATGGGGGTCGGCGCCGTGTTCGGGGCGCTCAACACGATGTACACCGCCGTTTCCTCGCGCAAGCGGGAGATCGCGACGCTGCGAGCGCTGGGCTTCCAGAGCGGGCCGGTGGTCGTCTCGGTGCTCGCGGAGTCGCTGGCGCTCTCGCTGATCGGCGGCGCCGCCGGCGCGGCGGTCGCCTACTTCGCCTTCAACGGCTATCAGGCGGCGACGATGAACTGGTCGAGCTTCAGCCAGGTGGCGTTCTCGTTCGCGGTGACGCCGCGGCTGCTCGTCCAGGGGATCGTCTATGCCCTGCTGATGGGGCTGGTCGGCGGATTGTTCCCGGCGATCCGCGCGGCGCGCCTGCCGGTAGCGACGGCATTGCGCGAGTTGTAGCCCCAGGTTGTTCATTTCCTTGCACCTGCGCGAAGCCGGGGGATAGAATCCGAACCGGTGCTCCGCATTTCCGGAGCGCCGGTGACGTCGAGGGGAGATCTCGGGGATGTCTCAGCAAACGAAGGATCTGGTCGAAGAGCCCGTCACGTCGGCGGCGCCGGGGCCCGCCAGGCTCGCTCTGGACGGCAAGGAGTACGAGCTGCCGGTGACCGTCGGCTCCGAAGGCGAGGTCGGTATCGATATCCAGCAGCTCCGCGCCCAGAGCGGAGCGATCACGCTCGATCCCGGCTACGGGAACACGGGAGCTTGCGAGAGCTCGATCACGTTCATCGACGGCGAGGCCGGCATTCTGCGCTACCGCGGCTATCCGATCGAGGAGATCGCCGGCAACGCGCAGTTCACCGAGATCTGCTACCTCCTGATCTACGGCCGCCTGCCCAGCCAGGCGGAGTTCAAGGAGTTCGAGGACCGGCTGACCTACCACACCCTGCTCCACGAGGACATGAAGAAGTTCTTCGAGGGCTTCCCCTCGAGCGCCCATCCGATGGCCATGCTGTCGTCGATGGTCGCCTCGCTGTCGGCCTACTATCCCGACGGCACCAAGAGCGTGGACCTCGACCTGAACATCGCGCGGCTGCTCGCCAAGGCGCCGACCATCGCGGCGTTCTCCTACAAGAAGAGCATCGGGCAGCCGTTCATGTACCCGCGCAACGACCTCGCCTACGGCTCGCGCTTCCTCAACATGATGTTCGCCGTGCCGGCCGAGCCGCACAACGTGCGGCCGGTGCTCGACCGCGCGCTCAACCTGCTGCTGATCCTCCACGCCGACCACGAGCAGAACTGCAGCACCTCGACGGTGCGCATGGTGGGGAGCAGCCAGGCGAACCTGTTCGCCTCGATCTCGGCGGGCATCTGCGCGCTCTGGGGGCCGCTGCACGGCGGCGCCAACCAGGCGGTCATCGAGATGCTGGAGCGCATCCGCGACGACGGCGGCAACTACAAGAAGTACGTCGACATGGCCAAGGACAAGAACTCGGGCTTCCGGCTCATGGGCTTCGGCCACCGCGTCTACAAGAACTTCGATCCGCGGGCCCGCATCCTCAAGCGGATGGCCGACGACGTGCTCGCCGAGCTGGGGGTCAACGACCCGCTGCTGGAGATCGCCAAGGCGCTCGAGGAGGTC
This sequence comes from Thermoanaerobaculia bacterium, assembly GCA_036263295.1. GTDB lineage: Bacteria > Acidobacteriota > Thermoanaerobaculia > Multivoradales > UBA5704 > DATAHG01. The sequence continues at coordinate 3,225 of DATAHG010000423.1, forward strand.
GCCCTCCACGACGAGTTCTTCGTCTCCCGCAAGCTCTACCCGAACGTCGACTTCTACAGCGGCATCATCTACCGGGCGATGGGCATCCCCACCAACATGTTCACGGTGATGTTCGCCCTGGGCCGCCTGCCGGGCTGGATCGCCCACTGGCTGGAGATGCGCAACGATCCCACGACGCGCATCAACCGCCCACGGCAGATCTACACCGGCGCCACCCAGCGCGCCTTCGTGCCGGCCGGCGAGCGGTAGCCCTCCTGCAGGTCTCGGGGAGAGGGGCGCCCATCCGGGCCGTCCCTCTCCCGTCCCGCCGTTCCGTTCTCAGGCTTTCGACTTGTTCTTGTGGATCCGGCGCTGGATCCAGGCGTGGGATTTCTCGCGGAAGCGCTCGATGCGGTCCCAGATCCGGGGCCAGCGCTGGAAGACCCGGCGCAGGCCGCGGTAGACCATCTCGTTGTCGAGCGAGATCAGGGCGGCCCCGGCCACGATCGTGAAAACTCCCTGGATGCCGGGCAGAACGAGCCCGGCGATGCCGATCAGGATCAGCAGCCAGCCGATCACGAAGATCCCGATGCGAATGCCCAGCGGCAGGGGCACGCGGTTCCCGGGGGAGATCCGCTCCAGGGCGCGGGAGGCGCGCTCGAGCTCTTCGGGAGGAATATTGGATTCGGAGTAGCCGTCCAGAGGGATCTCGATGGAGATCTCCTCCGGCCGGCCCGGGTCGTACGGTTCCCTGGAGAGTCTGGGCTCGTTGAGCTGGGTCGACATCTTTCCGGCACTCTCCTCTTGTGTGGGTTACCGTTCGCTCCGCACCGGCTCAACGTCGGTGCAGGTTCCGTACCCATCCGCGTAACGTCCCCAGGGCAGCTCCGTATTTCGAGGCGGCGGAACCCCGCGGCCGGGCTGGCCGGCCACAATGGCCCGGAGAGAGCCAGATCAGCGCCTTTCAGAGATAATGTCTCAACAATTGGGGGATCTGGGCTCTGGTGCCCGATGGCGGAGTAAGATGGCAGACGCACGCGAGAAAGAACAGTTTTTGCGCTTCCTGCGCGGCCGCGGTCACCGGGTGACCTCGGAACGCCTGGCGCTGTTCGACGAAATCTTTTCCCAGCATGGCCACATCGACGCCGAGGAGCTGCTGGCCGGCGCCAAGGCGCGGGGCCTCAAGATCTCGCGGGCGACGGTCTACCGCAACCTCGACCTCCTGGTCGAGTGCGGGCTGGCCCGCAAGCAGCGCCTGGGCCGCAACCGTTTCCTCTACGAGCATCTCCACGGGGGGCAGCAGCACGACCACCTGGTCTGCAGCCGCTGCGGCCGGGTGGTGGAGTTCGTGAGCGCCGGCATCGCCGCCCTCCAGGCCGAGATCTGCCGCGCCCACGGCTTCGTGCCGAAGGGTTTCAGCCTGCAGATCACCGGCCTGTGCAACTCCTGCGCGGAAGCCGCTCAGTCCGCCCCGGCGAACGGGCGGACCGAGGCGGGGGGTGCCCATGCTTGAGGCGCTGATCGTCACGTTGCGCGAGGGGGTGGAGGCCGCCCTCGTCGTCGGCATCATCGTGGCGTTCCTGCGCCGGGAGGGGTATGAGCGCCATCTGGGCGCGGTCTGGTGGGGGATCTTCACCGCCACCGCCTCCAGCCTGGCCGGTGCCTTCCTCCTCTACCGCTGGGCGATCCACCAGGAGGTCTTCGAGGGCGTCCTCTATCTGGGCTCGGCGTTGATCGTCGGCTCGATGATGGTCTGGATGTGGCGCCACTCGCACGCCCTCTCGGGGGAGATGAAGGGGGCGCTCGGGCGTATCCTCGCCCGCGAGGGCTCCGGCTCGCGTCTGGGCTCGGTCGGGGTCGGCCTCTTCCTGTTCACCTTCCTGATGGTCTTCCGGGAAGGGGTCGAGACGGTCCTCTTCCTGTCCGCCCTGTCCCTCACCACCAA
>DATAHG010000424.1:0-3585 GCA_036263295.1 Thermoanaerobaculia bacterium
GCCTGGTGCTCGGCACCTCGAACAAGACCGAGATCCTGCTCGGCTACTCCACGGTATTCGGGGACAACGCCAGCTCCCTCAACCCCCTGGGCGATCTCTACAAGCAACAGATCTGGCAGCTCAGCAGGCATCTGGAGATCCCCCGGCAGGTGATCGAAAAAGCGCCCTCGGCCGACCTCTGTCCGGGCCAGACCGACGAGAGCGAGCTCGGCCTGGAGTACCGCGTCGCCGACGAGGTGCTTTACCTCCTGTTCGACGCCGGCCTGTCGCCGCGCGAGGTAGCCGAGTTGGGCTACGACGAAAAGGCGGTGGCGAGGATCGTCCAGCTCGAAGCGGCCTTCCGCTTCAAGCGCCGGCTGATGCTGATCGCCCGGCTGTCGGGGAGCGCCATCAACCTCGACCAGGAGATCCCGCGGGACTGATGGCCGGCAAGCTCCTGGTCGTCTCGACGCCGATCGGCAACCTGGACGACCTGTCGCCACGCGCCCGCGCCGCCTTCGAAGAGGCGGACCTAGTGGCTTGCGAGGACACCCGCCACACCGGCCGGCTGCTCTCGTTGATCGGAATCAAGAAGCCGCTGGTCTCGCTCCACGAGCACAACGAGCGGCAGCGCCTGCCGCGGCTCCTCGCCGACCTGGAAGAGGGAAAAGTGATCGCCGTCGCGAGCGACGCGGGCACTCCGCTCCTCTCCGACCCTGGCTTCCTCCTGGTTCGCGAGGCCGCGGCACGAGGAGTCCGCATCGAGCCGATCCCGGGCCCCGCGGCCCCCCTCGCCGCCCTCGTCGCCTCGGGTCTTCCTCCCTATCCTTTTACCTTCACCGGTTTTCCACCCCCGAAGACCGGCAAGCGGCGCACCTTCTTCGCAAGATGGGCCGCCCTCGGCCACACCCTGATCTTTTTCGAATCGCCTCACCGCATCCTCGCCAGCCTCGCCGACGCCCTGGAAATCCTGGGAGACCGCCCCGTCGCGGTCGCCCGGGAGCTGACCAAGATGCACGAGGAGGTCCTGCGGGGGAGGCTCTCGGAGGTTCTGGAAGAGCTGAAGGCGCGGCCCGCGATCAAAGGGGAATTCGTGGTGGTGGTGGGGGCGGGGGAGGAAAAGGATTAATCCTCCTTCTCGAACCACTTCACCACCAGCAGGTCCGTCGAGGAGTGGAGGATGATCGAGGCGGCGATCACGGCGGCGATGAGGGTGTAGATGCGGGGGGCCGATTCGATGCCGGTGCGCAGGATCAGCAGGGCGAAGAAGACGGAAGCGAATCCTTTCGGGCCGAACCAGGCGGCGGTGACCCACTCCCGCCAGGGCATCTTCGTGCCGAGCAGCGCCACGGCGAGGGCGAGCGGGCGGGCGGCGGCCAGGGCCAGGAGGACGAACAGGTAGCCGGCGGGGCCGATCTCGGCCAGCAGGCGGGGGGAGATCAGGGTGCCGAAGACGAACAGGCCGGCGAGCTTCAGGATCTCGGCCAGGAGGTCGCCGAACTCCTCGAAGCGCTCGCGGCCCCGCCGCGACATCTCGCCGACCGTGATGCCGCCCGCGAAGGCGCCGAGGAACATGTTGCCGTGGGTCAGCGAGGTGACGGACAGGATCAGCAGGCCGATCCCCAGCACCCCCAGCGGCACGTACTCTTCCGACGCCTGGAAGAAGCGGGTGCGAGCCAGGCGGATCGGCAGCCAGGCGAGGACCAGGCCGAGCGCGATCCCCAGCAGGACCTCGCCAGCCAGCTTTTCCGCATGGACCTCCTTGTCGGCCACCAGGGCCAGGAAGATCAGCACCGCCGGCAGGGCCAGGCCGTCGTTCATGCCGCTCTCCAGGTTGAGCAGCGAGCGCAGGCGGTGCGGCACCTCTTGCCGCCCGACGATCGCCGCGGCGAGCACCGGGTCGGTCGGGCTGAGCGCCGCCGCCATCAGCAGGCATTCGCCCCAGCCGAGGCCGACAGTCCAGCGGGCGAAGAGCGCCGTCGCCAGGATCGCCAGCGGCATCCCGATCAACAGGGCGCGGGCCGGCAGCTGCCAGTTCCGGCGGATGTCCCGCAGGCGGATCTTGACCCCTTCGGCGAAGAGCACGCTGAACAGGGCCAGCTCGCTGAAGCGCGTGACCACGCTGCTGTCCGGCTGGATCGGTTCCAGGCCGAGCAGCCCGTTGCCGCAGACGAAGCCGGCGATCAGGAACAGCACCGCGGTCGAAAGCACGCTGCGGTGGGTCAGCTCGGAGACCAGGACGGCGAGGACCAGCGTAACGGCAAAGGCGAGGAGGGCTCCCATGGGCTGGCCGGTTGCAAGAGAGGTGCCCCGGCCCTCCAGGCCCCCGGGTTCGCGTTCGCGGCTTGACAGCACGTCCTGAATTTTGTAGCGTCAAAACGTGGACTTGCGGATACCAAAAGAGAATCTGTCGGAGAGTCCCACCCCCTCTCTCTCGGAAGTCCACTCCTCCGTAGCGATTCCCAGCCACCTCTCCTTCTGGAAGCGCTTCTTCGCTTTCAGCGGGCCGGCCTACCTGGTCAGCGTCGGCTACATGGACCCGGGCAACTGGGCTACCGACATCGCCGCCGGCTCGAAGTTCGGCTACGCCCTGCTCTGGGTGCTGGTGATGTCGAACATCATGGCGGTGCTGCTCCAGAGCCTGTCGGCCCGGCTCGGCATCGTCACCGGCCTGGACCTCGCCCAGGCCTGCCGGGCCATGTTCTCGCGCAAGGTCTCGTGGGTGCTCTGGATTCTCGCCGAGGTGGCGATCGCCGCCTGCGATCTGGCCGAGGTGCTGGGGTCCGCCATCGGTCTCCAGCTCCTGTTCGGCATGCCCCTGCTCGTGGCGGTCTTCGTGACGGCCCTGGATACGTTTGTCCTGCTCCTCCTCCACCACCGCGGGGTGCGGCTGATGGAGGCGTTCATCATCGTCCTGGTCCTGACGGTCGGGATCTGCCTCGGCATCGAGGTCTTCCTCTCCCAGCCGGGTTGGGGGCCGATCGCCTCCGGGGTCATCCCCTCGCTGCCGGGCGAGGGCGCGCTGTTCCTCGCGATCGGCATCCTCGGCGCCACGGTGATGCCGCACAATCTCTACCTGCATTCGGCGCTGGTGCAGTCGCGCCGCATCCAGCACTCGCCGGCCGGGATCCGCTCGGGGATCCGGTTCAACACGATCGATTCGGTGGTGGCGCTCAACGGCGCGCTCCTGGTCAACGCGGCCCTTCTGATCATGGCCGCCGCGACCTTCTTCAAGGCGGGGCTCTTCGACGTCGCCGAGATCCAGGACGCCCACCACCTGTTGGAGCCGCTGCTCGGCGGGAAGATCGCGCCGATCGCCTTTGCCGTGGCCCTGATCGCGGCCGGCCAGTCCTCGACCATCACGGGGACGCTCGCCGGCCAGGTGGTCATGGAAGGGTTTGTCCGCATCCGCCTGCGGCCGCTGTTGCGCCGGCTGTTGACGCGAGCGATCGCGATCGTGCCGGCCGTCCTCACCATTGTCTTTGTCGGCGAGCAGGCGACCGGCAGCCTGCTGGTCCTCTCCCAGGTGGTGCTTTCGCTCCAGCTTTCGTTCGCGGTGATCCCCTTGATCCAGATCGTTTCGGACCGCCGCTGGATGGGGCAGTT
>DATAHG010000425.1:0-12449 GCA_036263295.1 Thermoanaerobaculia bacterium
CATGGCGAGGGGGTGGAGGACATCGGCTGGATCAAGCCCGACGGCCGGGAGATGGAGGAGGCGGACTGGCAGCAGGGGTTCGTGAAGACCCTGGGGGTGTTCCTGAACGGCGAGGCCATCCCCAACCTGGACGCCCGCGGCGAGCGGGTCCGGGACTCCAGCTTCTACCTGCTGTTCAACGCCCACGACCAGCCGGTGCCGTTCCAACTGCCGGAGCGCGCCGACTGGGGGGACCGCTGGGAGAAGGTGCTGGACACCCGCGATCCGCTCCCCGAGGCGCCGGGCGAGATCGTCCCGGCCGGTGCCCGGATCGAGCTGGAGGGGCGCTCCCTGGTCGTGCTCTGCCGGAGCGGCCGCAACGGCCGCGCCTGACCGGGAGGAGGGACGATCAGGCCGAGGCCGCCTGCTGGCGCGCCGCGACCTCTCGCCGCCGCTTGTCGATGAAGGCCCGGGCGTCGGCCTCCGAATCCACGAACTGGACCGGCGCCTTCTCGTCCTCCCCCTTGAACAGGTTCATGGCGGTCAGGATGAGCTTGGCGAGCACCCTGGCCTTCATCGGCGCGCCGAAGATCGCGGCGCCGCGCATCGGGATCATCTTGAGCGTCGCGCCGGCCTCCTTGCGGACTCCGGCGTCGATCTTCTCGAGCTCCGAGAGATCGAAGAGCAGAAAGACGTGCGACCGCCCGCGCCCGAAGTCGCGGTGCAGGCGGTTCAGGTCCACCCCCTCCGCCGCCGTGACCTCGCCGATCAGCTTCATGTAGATGATGTCAGGATCTTCGAAATACGTGATGTGCTGTCCGACACGGTTGCTCTGGCCGTTGTCCATGAGGATTTCCCCTCTCTCCGGTCGTTCGCCGGAGGCGCTAAGACGACGCTGTCCTGATAGAGAGAGTCTACGCTAAGACACGGCAAAAAGTCGATGCGGACCGCCCGCGGAGCGGGCGGTCGCGGTCCGGCGAGGGAAGAGCCCAGACTTCAGGCGGCGTTTTCGTCAGCTTCGACCGAGTAGCCGAGATTCCGGCGCAGGTTCTCGATCCAGGACCGGGCTTCCGATTCGGAATCGAAGAACTCGATCGGGGCCTTCTCCTCCTCGGGGCGGAAGAGGTTCATGGCGGTGAAGATGAGCTTGGCGAGCACCTTGGCCTTGAAGCCCGCCTGGTAGACGGCGGCGCCGCGCAGGGGCAGGTCCTTGAGGATCTCGCCCGACTCCTTGCGCACCTCAGGGTGGATGCTCTCCAGATCCTTGAGGTCGATCAGGAAAAAGACGTGATCGTGGGTATCGCCGAACTCGCGGTGCAGGCGGTTGATCTCGCTGCCCTCCTCGGCGCTCACAGGTCCCTGGAGCCGCATGAAGATGATGTCGGGCTCCTCGAACACGGTTAGATGCCTGCCGATCATTGGATATTGATCCATGTCAATCCCTCCTCCGGACCCTAAGTGCGGTCTTGAAGCAGAAAGGGGACACCTTCCCGCAAAGACATACGGAAAAGATGAGAAAGGCCGGAAGGAGGGGTTGGCCCAGGGCCTCTTGCGCGGGAGGCCCTGGGGATCCGGGTGGAGCGGGGGAGGGGGAATCAGGCCGGACGCCGGAGCAACAACAGTCCATCGCGGCGCCGGCTGACCGCCGCGCGAGCCTCGTCCTGGGTGTCGAAGAAATCGACCGTGATCTTGTCGGCGGCGCTCTTGAACATGTTCATCGCCGTGAAGATCAGCTTGGCGATGACCTTGGCCTTGAGCGGAGCCCCATAGGCGAAGGCGCCGCGCACCGGCAGGTTCTTGAGCACCGTGCCGGCCTCCTTGCGGACGTCAGGATGGATGGAGTCGAGCTCTGCCAGGTCGATGAGGAAGAACACATAGTCCTTCCCCTCGCCCATGACGCGGTGGCGCCGGTTGATCTCGGTGCCCTCCTCGGCCGAGACGTGGCCGATCAGCTCCATGAAGATGATGTCGGGCTCTTCGAAGCTACACTTGTGCAAACCGATCGCGGGCCAGGTTTCCATAGCAATTCATCTCTCATGTCGTCATGGCCCGCACCCGGGGGCTTCTCCCCTCGATGCCCCCGCTCAGCCACGCCGGGCTCGGGCCAGTTCTTCTCGACGGCGGGCCATCGCTGCCCGCGCCTCCTCCTCGTTGTCAAAAAACAAGATCTCGATCTTGTCGGCGGCGCTCTTGAACATGTTCATGGCCGTGAAGATCAGCTTGGCCGCGACCTTCGCCTTGAGCGGAGCACGGAACAGAAAGGCGCCGTGCACCGGCAGGTTCCTGAGCGTCTCCCCCGCGGCCTTGCGTACCGCGGGGTGGATCGAATCGAGCTCGGCAAGGTCGATCAGATAAAAGACTGTATCCCTGCCCTCCGACATCACCTGGTGCCGGCGGTTGATCTCCAGCCCTTCCGCTTCACTGACCGGGCCGACCAACCTCATGAAAATGACATCCGGCTCCTCAAAAGTAGCGGTGTGCTTCCCTACGGGTGGCCATTTCTCCATGGTCTCCTCCCTATAGAGTGCTTGAGAACGAGTTTTGGGCTCAGCCGATCAACGGATTTGAGCCGGGAACGGTCGGGCCGTTCTCAGGTCCTTGAAGTGCCGCCTGCCCCGGCGCATGCCCCAGGGTCTTCAAATGGACCTGGAGAGCGTCGCGCAAGTTGCGTAAAGTGCGGATTCCGGTCAGGTCCACCCCGATGTGAGTCAGGGTCTGGGCGATGCCGGGGTTGATGCCGGTCAGGATGCACTCGGCGCCGAGCAGGCGGATCGCCTTCGCCATCTTGACGAAGTGATCCGCCGTTTTCGTATCCATCACATCGATGCCGGTGATGTCCACGATGGCGGTGCGGGCCTGCTTGGTGACGATGGTGTCGAGCAGCGCCTCGGTCATCTCGGCGCTCCTCTGGCTGTCGACGATGCCGACGACCGGCAGGCAGAGGACGCCGGCCCAGACCTCGATGATCGGGCTCGACAGCTCGCGGATCGCCGCCTGCTGCATCTCGATCATCTCGAGCTTCGACTCCAGCTCACGGTTGGCGGCCTCGTGCTTGACGAGCGCCTCGGTCAGGGCGGACTTGGCGTTCCACAGGTCCTCCACGAAGATCGTAAACGCCGTCTCCAGCTCGGCGAAATCGTCCTGCTCCACCTTGCTGCGCATCAGCTCCAGGCAGGACTCGAACTGGTCGACGGTCGCAAAGGCGAGGGCCTCGATCAGCCGCTGCAGGCGGCTGCTCGGCACCTTCACCTGGGGCTCAAGCTCGCTCAGGGACATCCGGATTCTCCTCGGCGGTCAACGATGCGCGACATTTAACATACTCTTTCTTGATAATCCAGGGCCTAAACCGCCCGCCGGCCGAGAAGGCCGGCGTGGGGGATCGCGTCGCCCGCGCCGAGCAGGAAGGCCTGGAGGGCGTCGCGCAGATTGCGCAGCGTCCGCACCCCGGTGAGGTCGACCCCGATGTGCGTCAGGGTCTGGGCAATGCCGGGGTTGATCCCGGTCAGGATGCACTCGGCGCCGAGCAGGCGGACGGCTTTCGCCATCTTGACGAAATGGTCGGCGGTCTTGGTGTCCATCACGTCGATGCCGGTGATGTCCACGATCGCCACGCGGGCCTGCTTGGTGACGATGGTGTCGAGCAGCGCCTCGGTCATCTCGGCGCTCCTCTGGCTATCGACGATGCCGACGACCGGCAGGCAGAGGACGCCGTTCCAGACCTCGATGATCGGGCTCGACAGCTCGCGGATGGCGGCCTGCTGCATCTCGATCATTTCGAGCTTGGATTCCAGCTCGCGGTTCGCCGCCTCGTGCTTGATCAGGGCGTCGTTCAGGGCCGACTTGGCGGCCGCGAGCTCCTCGACGAAAATGGTGAAGGCGGTCTCGAGCTCGGCGAACTCGTCCTCCTGGAGATTGCTGCGCATCAGCTCCAGGCAGGAATCGAATTGATCGACCGTGGCGAAGGCCAGCGCCTCGATCACCATCTGGAGGCGTTCCTTCGAAACACGGATCATGCCGGTCATACGCGTGGCCATCTGGGGTTCTCTCCTCGATCGGCTCCCGATCGCCTAGTTGGCTTTCAGGATCTCTTTGCGGCGCTTGTCGATCCAGGCCCGGGCTTCCTGCTCGGAGTCCGTAAACTCCACCGGGTCCTTGGCGGCTTCGCGCCGGAACATGTTGAGGGCGGTGATGATCAACTTGGCGATGACGCGGGCCTTGAACGGGGCTCTGTAGATCGCGACGCCGCGGGTCGGCACCTCGTTCAGGGTCTCGGTCGCCACCTTGCGCACCTTGGGGGGGAGGTTCGTCATGTGCTCCAGATCGATCAGGAAAAAGACGTGGTCGCGCCCCTTGCCGAACTCGCGGTTGCGGCGGTTGAGCTCCATCCCCTCGTCTTCCGAGACCTCCCCGCGGAGCTTGAGGACAATGATGTCCGGCTCTTCGAAATAGGTGACCTGCTCACCGATGAAATGATCGCTGCTCATACCTCATTGCCTCCATCCAATTCATCCATTTCATTGCACTCTCATCGCGCCTGGAGGCGCTCTAGCGTTCGCCCCGGAACAGGCAGGTCACCGTGGTGCCGCGGCCGGGGCCGGTGTCGAGCTGGAACTCATCGACCAGCTTCTTGACCGCGGCCAACCCCTTGCCCATGCCGCGCTGGGATTTGTAAGTGCCGGACCAGATCTCGTCCAGCCGGGACGGCTCGATGCCGGGGCCCTGGTCCGAGGCGACGATCTGCAGGCTGGCGCCGCGTTCGTCCTTGATCGAGCGCAGCTCGACCGTCCCCTTGCCGGCATAGAAGATGATGTTGCGGGCGAGCTCCGAGACGGCGGTCGCCACCTTGACCGAAGAGAACTTGGAAAGGCCGATCCGCACCGCCTCCGACCAGGCCTCCAGACGCGCCGTGGCGATGTCTTTCTCCAGCTCGATCGCCAGTTTTTTCGAAAAGCTGCCGGGCTCGGCCGCCGCGGCCGGGCCGCCGGACGACAGGACCCGCGAGCAGGCCGCGATCAGCTCGGCGCTGTTGGTGCGCGCGAACAGACGGATCGAATTCTCCAGCTCCCGCATGACCGACAGGCGGTCCTGCGCGGTGAGCTGGGCGATCGGCAGCGACGCGAGGCCCCCCAGGCGGTTGAAGATACTGCGCTGGGTGATGGCCGAAATGGCGCCGGTGAGGATCGCCCCGATCTCGCTTTCGACGGTCTTCATTGCTGGAGCAGCTCGAGCTTTTCCAGGGCCAGGTCCAGGTTGAGGGCGGTATTGACGGCGTCGAGCTCGACTCCCATTTCGATCAGGGTCATGGCGACGGCCGGCCGGATGCCCACGATGTAGCACTCGGCGCCCATGTAGCGCACCGACTTGCCGATGTCGTTCAGGATGCGGGTGATATAGCTGTCGATGATCTCCACCGCCGAGACGTCGAGGATGATCCCCAACGCGCCGACATTGCGGACGCGCTCCATCAGCGAGGCCTGGAGGTTCAGGGCGAGCTGGTCGTGCAGCTCGGTCTGGATGCTGACCAGCAGGCAGTTGCGGATTTGGATGATCGGTAGATCTAGTTCCATCGCAAACTCTCGTCCATGCGGCCCTCCGGCCTCGGTCCAAGCCGAGGTCCGGTAACGAGACCCCGCCGGCCGGGCGCAGGCTCGCGTTCCCGCCGGCAAAGCTCGATCCTCTCCCAGAATGTGGCGGAATCTTAACAGATTTTCCGCAGGCAAGAGCAAGCCCCGGAGAGGGGCGGCCCGGCCGGCGGGGGAGGGGAGCTCTCAGCGGAAGAACTTGACCGTAATGGTCTTGCCGGAATCGTCCTGCTGGCACTCGAAGCGGTCGGTCAGGCGGGCGACGGCGCCGAGACCGGTGCCGAGCCCGCCGCGGCCGAGGAAGACCGCGGGGTCGATCGGCCCGACGTCGTCGTGCCCGTCGAGCATCGCCATCTCCATATTACGGATCGGCGGGCCGATGTCGCGGGCCACGACGGTGAACTCGGGGCGCGGCTCCGAGCCCGAGTCGAGAATCAGGTCCATCTCGCCGCGCACCCCGTACTTGACGATGTTCGTCGCCAGCTCCGAGACCACGATCGCCAGCTCGGTCGAGCGGCGGGCACCCAGGCCGAACTCCTGGGCGAGACGCTGGGCCTGCTTGCGCACCACGATCACGTCGCCGATGCCGCGCACCGGAAAGACGCGCACGTAGGTCCGCTTCTCCGGCTCCGGCCGGGGAGCCCCCCGCACGTCCGCCCTGGGAAAGGCCTCGTTCATCCCCGTTCCACCCCGCGCCCGTGGTGGATGATGCCGTCGTCGGTCCGCCGGAGGTGGAACTGGAGGGCGTCGCGCAGGTTGCGCAGGGTCCGGATGCCGGTCAGATCGACGCCGATATGGGTGAGCGTCTGGGCGATGCCCGGGTTGATACCCGAGAGGATGCACTCGGCGCCGAGCAGGCGCACCGCCTTCGCCATCTTGATGAAGTGGTCGGCCGTCTTGGTGTCCATGACGTCGATCCCGGTGATGTCGACGATGACCGTGCGGGCCTGCTTGGTGACGATGGTCTCCAGCAGAGTCTCGGTCATCTCGGCGCTGCGCTGGCTGTCGACGATGCCGACGACCGGCAGGCAGAGCACGCTGGCCCAGACCTCGATGATCGGGGTGGACAGCTCGCGGATGGCGGCCTGCTGCATCTCGATCATCTCGAGCTTGGACTCCAGCTCGCGATTGGCCGCCTCATGCCGGACCAGGGCGTCGTTCAGGGCCCTTTTCGCGTCCGCCAGCTCCTCGACGAAGATGGTGAACGCCGTCTCGAGCTCGGCGAACGAGTCCTGCTCGACGTGGCTGCGCAAAAGATCGAGACAGGACTCGAACTCGTCGATGGTGGCGTAGGAAAGGGCCTCGATCACCCGCTGCAGACGCGGCTGCGGGATGTGGATGATCTGGTCGTCAATCGGCTCTTCAATCGTGGACATCCGTCGCGGTCTCCGGTCTTAGGGCCGTCAGGCTGCGTTGAGGATCTCGCGCCGCCGCGCCGCGATCCAGGTCCGCGCCGCCTCTTCCGTGTCGGTGAACTCCACGGGGTTCTTGGCGGCGTCGCTTTTGAACATGTTGAGCGCGGTGGTGATCAGCTTGGCGATGACCCGCGCCTTGAGAGGGGCCTGGCAGACCGCGATCCCGCGCAGCGGGACCTCCTTGAGCGTCTCGGTCGCCGCCTTGCGCACGACCGGGTGGATGCTCTGCAGCTCGGACAGATCGATCAGGAAGAAGATATGCTCGCGGCCGCGGGCGAACTCGCGGTGCCGGCGGTTGACCTCCAGCCCGTCCTCCTCCTGGAGCGTGCCGATCAGCTTCATGTAAATGATGTCGGGCTCCTCGAAGTAGGTGATCTGCTCACCGATCTGGTGCTCAGGGTTGATCATGCTCAGGCCCTCCAATACAAAAAATTCAAGCGCAGGCTCTAGCGTCCGCTGCCCGGCTCGGCGAGCAGCGCGCTCTCGCCGAAGCCGATGACCAATGCCGTGGCATCGTCGTGCGCCCGCCCCCACTGCTCCACGATCCGGCGGGCGACGCTCTCGGGGGCGCCCGGCAGGCACGACTTGAGATTGCCGCGCGCCGAGACACCGTCCGAAAACAAACAGTAGATGTCGCCGTCCTTCATGTTGAACGGCATGACCTTGGACGTGCGCATGTTGTGGCCCACGATGCCGGCGATACAGAACAGGCTCGGGGCCGTGCCGTTGAGCGCCTGGACCTCGATGTTGCCGACGCCGCAGAACTCGCCATGGCCGTCCGGCTCGACCCGCAGGATGCCGACGGCGGCGCCGCGCGTGGGGCGGAGCTGCTCGTGGCAGCGCAGCATCAGGGTGCCGACCGGCAGCTCGGGATTGGCGCGGATCACCTCGACCGCCTTGACCGCCGCGACCGAAGACTCGTGGCCGTGGCCCAGGCCGTCGATCACCGCGGTCAGAAAGAAATCCTCGCGGTCTTCGACCAGAAAGCTGTCGCCGCAGACGGTCAGCCCCTTGAAGGGCCGGCTGTAACCTCCATACTTCAATTCATCGCTCTCCGCGGAACACACAGGTGACGGTCGTGCCCCGTCCCGGGGCGGTATCGAGGTGGAACTCGTCGACCAGCTTTTTGACGGCGACGAGCCCCTTGCCCATGCCGCGCTGCGATTTGTAGGTACCGCCCCAGATCTCGTCCAACTTGGCCGGGGTGATGCCCGGCCCCTGATCCGAGGCCACGATGTGCAGGCTCGCGCCCTTGTCGTCCTTGACCGTGCGCAGCTCGACCTTGCCCTTGCCGGCATAGAAAACAATATTGCGCGCCAGCTCGGAGACGGCGGTCGCCACCTTGACCGAAGCGAACTTGGAGAGACCGATGCGCACCGCCTCCGACCACGCCTCGAGGCGGGCCGAGGCGATGTCCTTCTCCTGCTCGATGTCGAACGCCTTCGACATCGGTTTGACCGCTCCGACGCCGCTTCCCGCCGCGCTCGCGCCGTTGCCGCCCCGACCGGCGGCCGCGGTGAGCGCGGCGGGCAAGCCGCTGTCAGCCAGAGCGCGCGAGCAGGCGGCGATCAGCTCGGCGCTGTTGTTGCGGGCGAACAGACGAACGGAGTTTTCCAGCTCCCGCATGATGGTGAGGCGGTCTTGCGCCGTGAGCTGGCCGATCTGCAGAGCGGCCAGGCTCCCCATGCGGTTGAAAATACTGCGCTGCGTGATCACCGAGATCGTCCCGGTGAGAATCGCCCCGATTTCCGACTCGACCGTTTTCATTGTTCGAGCAGCTCGAGTTTTTCCAGCGCCAGATCGAGGTTCAAGGCCGTTTGAACGGCGTCGAGCTCGACGCCCATCTCGATCAGGGTCATGGCCACGGCCGGCCGGATGCCCACGATGTAGCACTCGGCGCCCATATAGCGCACCGACTTGCCGATGTCGTTGAGAATGCGGGTGATGTAGCTGTCGATGATCTCGACCGCCGAGACGTCGAGAATGATCCCTTTCGCGCCGACGTTGCGGACGCGTTCCATCAGGGACGCCTGCAGATTCAACGCGAGCTGGTCGTGCAGCTCGGTCTGGATGCTGACCAGCAGGCAATTGCGAATCTGAATGATAGGCAGATCTAGTTCCATGGGGCGCATGCTCCGAACGGGATCGGGGACCTCCCGGACCTCTTTGCGAGCTCTCCTTTCGCAGACGGAATCCCGGCGGGCGGCGGCCCTCCCCGGTCCGTGGCGCGGCACAACCGCTCCCGGGCCGGTACGGGTCTCCCCGCCTCGCCAAGCCTCGCGATCGACGTGTAGAACACGACATATTTAGCATAGTCGATGGGGGGAGTCCAGAAGCGAAACGCTCCAGGTCCCCCGGACCGACGAGCCCCCGGGCAAGCCGACCCCCCTGTCCCTGCGGAAAAGGGCGCTCCCGTGATTCGACGATGAAGTGTCCCCTGCACAAAGGTGTCGCGAGAGGGCTCGAAGGGGGACAGGGAAATGAAGGACGGGTCAAGTTTCTCGGAACTGGGGCCGTGACCGTCAAGCCACGGGGCGGCCACCCAGGGTTGAAACCCTGGGCTAAGTGCCTGCGCCCGTCGAGGGCGCTCCCGTCTGCCTGGTGGCAAGCCCCGTGGAAGGGGGGCGTCCTTCAGGGACGCAGGCGATCAGCCCAGGGTTTCAACCCTGGGTCGGCACGAAGCCCCGCTCGAACCACCGCCGGACCGCCGTCTCCAGCTCCGGCGTCACCGCACCCCCGGTGTAGGCGGGGAGGTCGCCGACCTCGCGGCTGCGCAGGCCCTCGACGACGACCTGCCGCTCCTGGGGGTTGGGGCGGACCACGTCCAGCGGGATCAGCAGGTGGCGCTCGGCGGTCTCCTCGGGGCTGTCCGGGCGGCCGTCGGGCGGACGCTCGGCCCCGGCGAAATTCACCGCCTCCTGGCGCGTGGCGAGCGGGCGCTCGCCGGTCGGCCGCCGCTCATTGGTGGGATCCACGTCGTGCAGGCGGTGAGCCGGATCGCTCGACCGCACCGCGCCCGGCAGGGCCTGCTCGTTGACGAGCGGGGCGCTCCACCCCTGGGCCGCCGCGAGGTCGGCCAGGTTGGGGTCGAGGCGGACCTCCAGATAGCGCACCCGGCCGGCGCCGTCCACGACCAGGTCGCAGACCTCGCCGAGACGGGAGGCGCCGGCCGAGAGCACGGTCCAGCCGCGCAGATCGGCCTCCGCGCCGGCGATCCCGGACTCGCGTTGGCGCAAGGGGACGAGGACATCGGTAGAGCTGTGCATGGTCAGGCTACCGGCAGGCGGACCGGCGGTTGCGGCGGCGCGGTGATGTCGACCTCGGCGGTGCCGGTGTCGATCGGCGCCGGACTGCGGTGAAGGGCCCGGGACATCCCCCAGACCAGCACGACGAGCAGGACCAGGCCCGCGATCCAAATCCATAGTGAGCTCTGCTTGCGGTGGACCCCGATCTCAGCCACTTCGAACCTCCTTCCGTTCCGCCGGGGACGAGCTGCAAGGAACGGGCCCGCCCCGGGTTATCCTGGTCTCGACCTTTCAGGAGGTGGAACTTGAGAAGAGCGTTCTTGTGGATCCTCGCCGGTCTGGCCCTGGCCCTGGCCGCCCCGGCCGGAGCGCAGACCGTGCCGGCTCCGGCCCGACCGGCGGCGGCCTCCGCCGCGGCGGCCCCGCAGGCGTTCGACCCGGAGGCGGCGACCGAGGCCTGGCTGGCGCGCCTCACGCCTGAGCAGCGCGAGCGTTCGGACTCCTATTTCGAGGGGAACTACTGGCTGATCCTGTGGGATTACCTCTACGGCCTCGGCGTCGCCGGGCTCCTCCTCGCGACCGGCCTCTCGGCCCGCCTGCGCGACCGCCTCGAACGGCTGACCCGCTTCCGCTTCCTGCGGACCTTCCTGTATTTCGCCCTCTACATCGTCCTCACCGCGGTACTGACCTTCCCGCTGACGGTCTACGAGAGCTACGTCCGCGAGCACCGGTACGGTCTCCTGACGCAGGCCTTCGGACCCTGGATGGGAGAGCAGCTCCTCGGGCTCGCGCTGGCGGTCGGCATCGGCGGCCTGGCCCTCACCGGCATCTATGCCGTCCTGCGCCGGTCGCCGCGCAACTGGTGGATCTGGGGCTGGGTCGTCGCCTTCGTCTTCCTGGTGATCGGCCTCCTGCTGGCGCCGGTCTTCCTGTCGCCGCTGTTCAACCGTTACACCGAGCTGCGGGACCCGGTTCTGCGCGGCCCCATCCTGACCCTGGCACGGGCGAACGGCATCCCGACCGAGCACGTCTATGTCTACGACGCCTCGAAGCAGAGCAACCGGGTGAGCGCCAACGTGAGCGGGCTCGGCAGCACCCTGCGGATCTCGCTCAACGACAACCTGCTGAAGCGGTGCTCGCCGGCCGCGGTCAAGGCGGTCATGGGCCACGAAATGGGGCACTACGTGCTCAACCACATCTACGAGATGATCGTGGAATTTGGGCTGGTGTTCTTCCTCGGCTGCGCCTTCCTGCGCCTGACCTTCGGGCGCGTCGCCGCGCGCTGGGGCGGCCGCTGGGGGATCCGCGGCGTGGACGACCCCGCCGGCCTCCCCCTGATGGTGATCCTGCTCACCACCTACTTCTTCCTGATGACCCCGGTGATCAACACGATCATCCGCACCAACGAAGCCGAGGCGGACATCTTCGGGCTCAACGCCGCACGCGAGCCGGACGGCTTCGCCGAGGCGGCGCTGCTGCTCGGGGAGTACCGCAAGCTCGCCCCCGGCCCCTGGGAGGAGCGGCTGATGTTCGACCACCCGAGCGGAAGGAACCGGATTTTGACGGCGATGCGGTGGAAGGCGGCGCAGGGGGCACAGGGTAGGGATCAGAGCCGAGTCGGTCCGGACTGAGAAGAGGCGGCTGGGAGCGCCGGCGTCCCGCCGGCATGACAGGTCCGAGCTCCGATGAAGGCGAGCCGAAGCGTCCCTCCCCCCGGGGAGGGGGCGGTTGGGACCGGGGGGAGGACAGGAGGGGGGCGGGTCCAATCTCGAGCCGTTCAGCCGAGCGCACCCCCGCCCAGGGCGTCGCCCTGGGCTATGTCATCTCGGCCCGTTGGGCCTGAAAAGAGGCATTGGCCTCCCGGCACGTCTGGATTTGCATCAAAACAACCTCTACCAGAGCACGGCAGAGTTTTCCTGCTGCAAATCATCGCTGTCTTGCATCAGGGCAATGCTGTCCGGATACTTGGCAAGCTTGTTCTGCTGCAAACACCCCTCACGAGGCCCCCGGGAAGATCTCGCCGGCTACCGGGAAAGGTTCGCCTGCTGCAAAACAGCCTTCATCATCACCTGAGAAGAGCTTTTCTGCTGCAAATCAACAGAGTCCTGCTGCGTAACAACGTTGCCGGGGGATCCGCGAAAGAAGTTGTGATGCAAAACAAAGCTTCCGGCCTTCCCGCGTGTCCCCTCCGGTCCTGGAAAACAGGATGCGCAGGTCCCGCGAAGGCA
>DATAHG010000426.1:0-13819 GCA_036263295.1 Thermoanaerobaculia bacterium
AGTGATATCCTAGCCTCCCGGAAGGGAGCACCGCTTTGCTGAAACGCCTCGCCTACCTCTGGCCGTATCTGCGGCCGCACCGCCGTCAGCTCTTCTTCGGGCTGTTGACGATCCTCGCCGGGGTCCTCATCAGCATGCTCAATCCCTTGCTGGTCGGGCGGGCGATCGATTCGTTGCGGCATCAGGTGAGCCCCCGGGTGCTCCTGGGATATGGCGCGACCCTGATCGGGATCACGGTCGTGCAGGGGATCTTCAGCTATCTCCAGCGCATGATCCTGGTCGCCATGAGCCGGGATGTCGAGTTCGAGCTGCGCAACGCCTATTTCCAGCGCCTGGAGCTGCAGCCTCCGGCCTTCTTCCAGGAACACCCCACCGGCGACCTGATGGCCCGCGCCACCAATGACCTGCAGGCGGTCCGGATGCTCTGCGGCCCGGCCATCATGTACATGACCAATACCCTCATCACCGGCACGCTCGCCCTGGTGCTGATGGCGCAGATCCACATGCGGCTGACGCTGCTCGCCCTGATCACTATGCCCATCGTGGCCGTGGTGACGAAGATCTTCGGCGAGCGCATCCACGGGCTGTTCGAGCGTGTCCAGGAGCGCTTCTCCGGGCTGACCGCCAAGGTGCAGGAGAACCTCGCCGGGGTGCGGGTGGTCCGCGCCTACGCCCAGGAGGAGCCCGAGCGCGCCGAGTTCGGCCGTCTCAATGAGGAGTACCTCACCAGCAACCGCCGGCTGATCGGCTGGAGCGTGGCCTTCCACCCCCTGCTCCAGGCGTTGATCGCCCTCGGCTTCGCCGCCGTGCTCTGGTACGGCGGCTCGCTGGTCATCCGGCGACAGATCAGCGTCGGCCAGTTCGTCACCTTCCAGCTCTTCCTGGGCCGGCTGGTCTGGCCCATGATCGCCCTCGGCTGGGTGATCAACCTGGCGCAGCGCGGCGTGGCCTCGCTCGGCCGCATCCGCAGCATCCTCGACGTCGAGCCGGCGATCCGCGACGAGGAGCCCCTGATCGATCCCGGCGAGATCCGCGGCCAGGTGAGCTTCCGGCACCTGAGCTTCGCCTACCGCCCCGACTCCCCGCCGGTCCTGTCGGACATCGATTTCGAGGTGCCGGCCGGCGCCACCGTGGCGCTGGTCGGCCGCACCGGCTCGGGCAAGAGCACCCTGCTCTCCCTCCTGCCGCGGCTCGCCGATCCGCCGCACGGCATGCTCCTGGTAGACGGGCTCGACGTCCGCCACCTGCCGCTCGCCCGCTTGCGCGAGAGCATCGGCATGGTGCCGCAGGAAACCTTTCTGTTCTCGGCCACGATCCGCGAGAACATCGCCCTCGGCCGCCCCGAGGCCACGCTCGAAGAGGTCGAGGAGGCCGCCCGCCTGGCCGGCCTGGAGACCGACCTCGGCCAGTTCCCGCAGGGCCTCGACACGATCGTCGGGGAGCGCGGGATCACCCTCTCGGGCGGCCAGAAGCAGCGCGTCACGCTGGCCCGGGCCCTCCTGCGCCAGCCGCGCATCCTCCTCCTCGACGACTGCCTGTCGGCGGTCGATACCCACACCGAGGAGCAGATCCTCCACAACCTGCGCACCGTCTTCCAGGGGCGCACGGTCTTCCTGGTGTCCCACCGCATCTCGACGGTCAAGGAGGCCGACCTGATCCTCGTCCTGGATCACGGCCGCATCCTCGAACGGGGCACCCACGGCCAGCTCATCGCCTACGGCGGGCTCTACGCCGACCTCCACCAGCGCCAGCTCCTCGAAGAAGAGCTCGCGGCGGTCTGAGGTACGATGCTCCCGGGAGGGAGCGTCATGCGAGTGGTGATTACGGGAGGCACGGGTTTGATCGGGAGAGACCTCGCCCGGGAGCTGGGCGGGGCGGGGCACGACGTGGTGGTTCTCACGCGAGACCCCGGCCGGGCGGGCAAGCTGCCGCCCGGTGTGCGGGCGGCCGGCTGGGACGGCCGGACCGCCGCGGGCTGGGCCCCCCTCCTCGACGCGAGCGACGGGGTGGAGACCGCGGCCGTCCATCTCGCCGGGGAGAGCGTCGCCGAGGGGCGCTGGACCGACGAGAAGAAACGGCGGATCCGGGCGAGCCGGATCGATTCGGGCAAGGCGGTGCTGGAGGCGATCCGGCAGGCCGCCGTAAAACCCCGCGTCCTCCTCCAGGGCTCCGCGGTCGGCTACTACGGCCCTTGCGGCGACGAGTTGGTGACGGAGGACCACCCGCCGGGGGACGACTTCCTGGGCCAGGTCTGCATCGAATGGGAGGGCTCGACCGCCGAGGCCGAGTCGTGGGGGGTGCGCCGCGCCCTGCTGCGGACCGGGATCGTCCTCAGCGCCGAAGGGGGAGCGCTGCCGCGCCTGCTCCTCCCCTTCCGTCTGATGGCCGGCGCGCCGCTCGGCGACGGCCGCCAGTGGTTCCCCTGGATCCACCTCGCCGACGAGACCGGCGCCCTGCGCTTCTTGCTCGAACGGGAAGACGCCCGCGGCCCGTTCAACCTGACCGCTCCAAACCCGGTGACCAACCGGGAGCTCGGCGACTTCCTGACCCGGGCTCTCCACCGGCCGAACCCGCTCCAGGCGCTGGGCCTGGGAGTCCCCCGCGCGGTGTTCCGGGCCGCCCTCGGCGAGATGGCGGATTCGATCCTCCAGGGTCAGCGCGCCGTGCCCCGGCGACTCCTGGACCTCGGATTCCGGTTCCGCTACCCGGACCTGGCTCCGGCCCTCGCCGCTCTGATCTGAACAGCTCTCCAAAAAGCCCCTGAAAAAGGAAAGGGCCCCGGTCCGAAGACCGGGGCCCGATCGGTAAGGCGGGAGCTACCGGCTTAGAACCGGAGACCGACCGAGAAGCGGTAGGTCCGGGGCTGCTGGTAGTCCGTCTCGTTGACCGGACGGCCGAAGTTCGGGCCCTTGCGCCAGTTCACGCCCTCGACCGGGGTCTGGGTGAACGGGTTGAAGCGGGCCAGAGCACGGTTGGTGGTCCAGTCGGAAACCGACTGGTTGACGCTGATCACGCCCTGCTCGTTGAACACGTTGAGGACCTCGGGCTGGAGGAAGATCTCGACGTCCTTGCCCAGCGCGTTCCACGAGAAGGAGTAGTTCAGGGTCAGGTCGGTGGAGGTGATGTCGTCCGTGTGGAAGGCATCACGATCGGTGAAGTAGTAGGAGACGGTCGACGGCGGACGGACGTAGCCGGGGTTCGCGATACCGAAAGCACCGGTGGTGTCGCGCGGATCCACAGCGCCGACCGCGCCATACGGCGTGCCGGAGGTGAAGCTCTGGAGGAGACCGACGCTCAACTGGTTGTGCTCGTTCTTCCAGATGTCCAGGACGCCGAAAATACGAGCCCGGTGACGGGCGTCGTTGTTGAGGGAGCCCTTGGGGTAGTTCCAGCTCGCACGGCGGTACTCGGGGTAGTCGCCGGCGGCGGCACGGACCGGGCCGGAGCCCGAGGTCTCGCCGTCCACGTTGCCGTAGGAGCGGGACAGGGTGTAGGAGCCGCCGATGTTCAGGCGGTCCCAGGCGCGGAACTGGAACTGGGTGTGGAGACCGTCGTAGGTGCGCTCGAGGATCGAGTCGTCGTTGCCCACGACAGCCAGGTCAGCCAGGCCACCGGTCGGGGTCGTCGCCCGGCCCGTGCCCAGGTTGATGCGGTCGAAGTAGAAGTCCGTCGCGTCGCGGTGGACATACTCGGCGCGGACGACACCACGGGTGCCGATCCGCTTGGAGAGGCCGGCCGAGTACTCGGTCACCGACGGCGAGATGAGGCTGTCCGTGATGACGCTGGTACCACCCGGGATGCTGGGGTTCTGGGCGAGGTTGGAGACGTTGTTGACGCCACCCTGAGAGTCGAACCAGTCGAAGATGCGGCGCAGGGCCTCGGCGGTCGGAACGGTCCCGTCGATGTCCGGGCCACGGTAGAACCAGACGAAGGTGGCCGGGTTGCCGCCACGGGAGGTGGCGTCACCCTGGGTGTTGGCGAGAGCGGAGACGTACTCGCCGTAGGAGGCGTTGAAGATCCAGTCGCCATCGCCCTTGAGGTCGTAGCTGACGCCGACACGCGGGCTGACCTTGGCGTCGTCGGCGACGGTCTGGCCTTCCGAGTTCTCACCGTCGTTCTTGTCGTAACGGGCGCCGATGTTGAAGCTCCAGTGCTCGTTCAGGCGCCAACGGTCGTTGACGAAGAGCGAGTTGGTCTTGAACGAGGTGCCGCGGCTCTCGACGAAGATCGGGTTCCACACGATGAGCGTGGTGTCGTCGCCGAGGGCGATCGGAGTGATGTTCGCTCCGCTGCGGATGGTGTCGGTGAGGAAGATGCGGAAGTCGCTGCCCGACTGGTGGTTGTTGGCCAGGCGGACGTCGTCGAAGGTGTCATAGCCGAAGGAGAGGTCGTGCGAGCCGACGTTGTCGGTCGACAGGAACCAGGAGGCCTTGGCCAGGGTGTTCTCGTTGTTGCGCTCTTCCGGCGAGCAGACGCCGCAGAACGTCGGGCTGTTGAAGCGGTTGCCCTCGAAGTCGACGAGCAGCGTACCGTTGATCCGGTCGGTGAACCGGGAGCCGGAGTTCTCGAAGGTGAACTCACGCTTCGAGTACTGCGCCTCGATGAAGAAGTTGTCGGTGATCACGCCGCTGTAGTTGACGGCGAGGATGTCCTGCGGCAGCGCACGGTTCACGACGCTCGCGAGGTCCAGGACGTTGCCGAAGATGTTGCCCTGCTCCTCCCGATCGATCTTGATGTAGGAACCGATCAGGCGATGACCCTGGAAGGGCGAAACCGTGAGCTTGCCCTCATAGCGCTGCTCGTCGTTGACGATCGGGTAGGGGACGCGGGTGAGAGTGGTCTGCCCGGAGCTCGACTCCTTGAAGTCGCGGCCCGCGAGGAAGTACCACAGCCGGTCCTTGATCACCCAGCCGCCGAGAGTCGCCTCATAGCGCTTGTTGACCGTGTCGAGCTGGCTGACGGTCAGCGGGGTCTCCGCCTCCCAGCTGTTGTTGGTGAAGTTGGTGCGGAACGAGCCGGACAGCTCGTTGCCACCCGACTTGGTGATGGTGTTGACGACACCGCCGGAGAAGCGGCCGAACTCGGCCGACACACCGGAGGTCGAGACCGTGGTCTCCTGGATGGCGTCCTCGATGAAGAGGTTGAACGGTTGGCCGCGGAGGTTCTCGTTGACCACCACGCCGTTGACCAGGAACAGGTTCTCGTAGGACTGCGCACCCGAGATCGTGATGCCACGCGCACGGCCACCGCCCGGACCACCGGCGGCGACACCCGGCGTGAGAAGCACCGTCTCACGGATGTTGCGCTCCATCGGGAGCGACTCGACGAATTCCTTTTCGAACGTCGTCGAAGCTTCCGACTGCGTCGAAATGGTGTCGTACGTCCCGGTGACCACGATCTCCTCGGAGACCGTCGCCACGTTCAGATCGGCATCCGCGCGGGAGTTCTGAGCGGCGGACAGCTTCACCGTCTTCTCCACCCGCTGGAAGCCCTCGAGCTCGAACGTGACCTTGTAGTCGCCCGGCGGCAACAACGGAACGTTGTAGTCGCCGATGCTGCTCGTGGTCGTCGTCCGGGAGCCCTGGAGGGCCGGTGAGGTGACGGTCACCGTCACCCCGGGCAGTGCCTCTCCAGCCGACGTCACTCGGCCGGCGAGGGTACCCGTCGGGATGCCCTGTGCGAGCACTGGCGCCGTCACCAACACGGCGGCCGCCAGGCTCAGGACAAAGTTTCTGACTCTCATGCAGCGGACTCCTTTCGAGTCTTTGCCGCCCCGCAACAGGCGATGACGGCGGTTTCAGAGCTGAGCTCTCGTATTGTTGCCCCGGGTCCGGCGGGGCCAGAGTGGCGGCAGGTGGATCGGCCGAGTTTCTCCACTCGCACCTTCCGCCACGAAATACTGCGGATGTTCAAAGGCAATTGTCATGCCGTGGTCGGGGTCTTGTCAACCATGTGACAAGTGGCCTGTTTTCAACAGTTAAGGACCACCCTCCCGGCCCGGGCCGGACATCTTGGATCCAAATCTTTGAGTTCGAACCGGAATCTTGAATCGGACCGGGCCCCGCCTCAGCTTTCCATCCAGACCTGACGGAAGGCGGCCGCCACCTCCTGCCGCAAGGCGGCGGGGGTATAGATCCGGTAGCGGTCGATCCGCGCCAGGTGGCGGATGAACTGGCTCGCCTCTTCCATCGGCTCGAAGCTGCCGTCGCCGTGGCGCACCCGCACCGGGTTGCGCCCCAGCCGGTGGGGGTCCTTGGCCGAGTTGGAGACCAGCAGGTTGCCCGCCCCGAAGCGCTCGACCAGCTCCGGCAGCAGGGCCTCGAAGCGCTCTTTCTCCTCGCGCGTCAGGTGTTCCCGGGTCTCGAAGGCGACGGGGAAGTGCTCGCGGTCCACCACCGCCCGGGCGTGCAGGCTGCCGGAGCGCCGCATGTCCGCCCAGACCGAGACGTCGTCGCGCTCCAGGAACGCCTCCGGCTCGTCGGACCAGCGCACCCCGCTCTCCTTCAGCCACTCGTTGAGATGCAGCTCCAGGGCCTTGCCGGTGGCGTTGAAATAGACCTGGGTGAACATGTAGTAGCGGGCCATCACCAGCGCCTCCAGGGCGTGGACCCCGCCGGCGTCGAGGCCGAGCGCCCAGCCGGTGCCATCGGGATCCGCCACCGGCAGCATGGTGTCGAGGAGGCGCTCGAGGTCGAAGCTGCCGTACTGCACGCCGCAGAGCTGGCTGTCGCGCAGCAGGTAGTCCATCTTGTCGACGTCGAGCTCCCCGGCCACGATCTGGGAGAGCAGCCGCTCGGTCGGGTTGCCGCCGCCGCGCAGCAGGCGCACCACGTCGGCCGGCTCGAGGCCGTCGCCGTGGCGCTCGAAGATCGCCGCGATCTCCGGCGTGGCGATCAGCCGGCGGGTCATCTCCTCATGGTCGATGCCGCCCTCGAACAGCTCCTCGGCCGAGTGGCTGAACGGAGCGTGGCCGAGGTCGTGGAGCAGCGCCGCGGCCCGCACCAGCCGGCGCTCCCGGCTGCGGGCGCCGGCCGGCAGCAGCCCCTCCGCCTTGCCGCACAGCGACTCGTAGACCCGGCCGGCCAGGTGCATGGCGCCGAGGGCGTGGCCGAAGCGGCTGTGCTCGGCCCCCGGAAAGACCAGGAAGGTGAAGCCGAGCTGGTGGATGAAGCGCAGGCGCTGGAGCGGGCGGCTGTTGATCAGCGCCGCCTCCAGCGGATCGGCGCGGATGAAGCCATGGACCGGGTCGCGCAGCGAAAGCACGGGGAGTGTCGAGCCTCGGAAAGTGGTCCGGCGTCAGGGGGTCAGTTGTGCTCGGAGCCGGCCGCCAGGTGGCGGAACGGCTGCAGCAGGTCGAGCACCTGCACGCGGCTGCGCAGGATCGAGAGCACCGACAGGCCGCGTTCCGGCAGCGATTCGGTCAGGAGCTGCAACTTGCGCAACGGCGGCAGGTCGAAGCTCGCGGCGATGCGGTTGACCAGCTCTTCGAAGGCGCAGTGCTTCGTCAGCTCTTCGCGCTCGTCGGGATCGAACGGGAAGGGCTGGCCGATCTCCTTGGCGAGCCTCTCCAGAAAATCGAGGATGGCCGCGCGCACCGCCACGATCCCGGCGTCGCGCTCGTTGAGCCAGGGCTCCTCGACCGGCCGGACGACCGCCTGGCGGTAGGGCTCGCCCCCCTCCAGCTCGCGCCGCAGCTCGAAGCGGAAATCGCCGCGCAGCAGGATGTTGGAGCGGCCGTCCGGCAGCTTCTCGACGTCGACCAGGAGGCCGGCGGTGCCGCCCGGGAAGATCTCGGGGCGCCCGATGCCGCCGATGCCGCCGATATCGACGGCATTGCCGGCATTGCCGAGGCGGCCGGCGCTGCCCCAGCCGGGCTTGAGGAGCACGAGGCCGATGCGGCGGGCGTCTTCTTCCAGGTTCAGGAGATCCTCGACCATGCGGCGGTAGCGCGGCTCGAACACGTGGAGCTTCAGCTCGGTGCGGGGAAAGCACACCACGTCTGGCAGAGGGAAAAGGGGGAGGCGGGTGTCGTCGCCGGAATCGTCCGCCATACCCGATGGATGATACCGCGCCCGGCGCGGTGAGGAACAGCCCGTGATACAAATCCGTCATGCTCGGCCACCACCCCACCCTCGCCCGTCCGGCTGCCGTCGCGTTGCTCCTCTCCGCGGTCCTGGTCTCCTCCGTCCCGGCACCGGCCGCCCGCGCCCAGGACGCCACTCCGGCGGTCGCCGGGGTCCCCGGGATCGCCGCGGGCGACGCGGCCTGGGCCCGGCGCGCCGAAGGGCACCAGGGGGGCAAGGCCGCCGCCGGCCCGATCGACCAGGCCATCGCCGCCTACGACCAGGCCGTCCGCCAGCAGCCCGCCAACCTGGAGGCGCAGTGGAAGCTGCTGCGCGCCCTGCACTTCAAGGGGGAGTACGTGGCGACGACCCGCGAGGCCAAGCAGGCGGTCTTCGGCCGCGGCCGGGACCTCGCCGAAGCCGCCCTCGACCGCCTCGCCTCCCGGGCCGGAGGGCGCCAGAAGCTCGCCGCGCTGACGCCCCAGCAGGAGGCCCGGGCGGTCGCCGGGGTCCCGGAGGCGCCGCCGCTCTACCTCTACGCCGCCATCCACTGGGGGCTCTGGGGGGACGCCTTCGGCCGCCTGGCCGCCGCCCGCCAGGGGGTAGGCGACCGCATCCGGCGCTACGGCGAGGTGGTCATCGCCCTCGACGAGAAGTACGAGACGGCCAGCGGCCACCGGGTGATCGGCCGCCTCCATACCCTGGCCCCCAAGGTCCCCTTCGTCACCGGCTGGGTGGACCGCGAAAAGGCCGTCGCCGAGTTGCGGAAGGCGGTGGCCCTGGCTCCCGAGGACCCCTACAACCACCTCTTCCTCGCCGAGGCCCTGCTGGAGCACCAGCCCGGCCGCGCCGCCGAGGCCCGCGAGTTGCTGCGCAAGGTGATCGCCTGGAAGCCGGCCGCCGGACACCTCGTCGAGGACGAGAAGGCGATCGCCGACGCCCGGAGCCTCCTCGCCAGTCATGGCGGCTGAGACCCGTCCCACCGCTTCCAAAGCGCCGCTGGTCGCGGTCGCCGTGGCCGGCGCCCTGGTCCTCCTCAAGGCGGCCGGCGCCTGGTACACCCAGTCGCTCGCCCTCGGCTCGGCGGCGGTCGATTCCCTGATGGACCTCGCGATCTCCGGGGTCAACTACCTGGTGCTGCTGCGGAGCACCCGGCCGCCCGACGAGGATCACGCCTACGGCCACGGCAAATTCGAGAGCATCGCCGCCCTCTTCCAGGGGCTGATCCTGGTGGCCGCCGCCGTCCTCCTCGGCCTCGCCGGGATCGACCGGCTGCGCTCGGGCGAGGTGCCCCGGCAGACCTACATCGGCATCGCGATCCTCGCGGTCTCCCTCTTGGCGAGCCTGGCGATCGCCCGGGTCCTGGAGAAGGCGGCCGAGGAGACCGAGAGCCCCGCCCTCAAGGCCGACAGCCTGCACTACCGCACCGACTTCTGGGTCAACGGGGCGGCGGTCGCCGCCCTCCTGGTGGTGGCCTGGACCGGCTGGGCGCCGGCCGACCCCATGGTCGCCGTCGCCGTCTCGCTGATCGTCCTGCGCAGCGCCGGGACGCTGGTCTGGGAGGCGGTGGGGGACCTGTCGGACCGCGTCCTCCCCGACGAGGAGATCCGCCGCATCCACGAGATCGTGGAGTCGTTCTCCCCCGAGGTGACGGGGATGCACGACCTCAAGACCCGCCGTAGCGGCGGCCAGCGCTTCGTGGAGTTCCACCTGGAGATCCCGCGCACCGCCTCCTTCGAGGAGGCCCACGACCGGACGGTGCAGGTCCTGCGGGCCGTCGAGAAGGAGCTCCCCCGCTCCAAGGTGTTCGTCCACAGCGACCCGGTCTGACCGGATCTACATCGGGGGCAGCGGCGGCAGCGGATCGACGTTGATCTGGCTCGACAGCGCCTGCGAGATCTCGGCGGCGGTGGCCAGAAACAGCCCGGTCAGCAGGACCGCGCCGGCCAGGGCCGGACGGCGCAGGCGGGGCGGCACCCAGCGGGCCGCCAGGAAGAGCACGACCGCGGCGCCGGACGTGAAGAGGTGGCCGCTCTGCCGCAGGACGCCCACCACTCCCGAGGGGAGAACCAGCCAATAGGCGGCGAGCCCCAGCCCCGCCAGGACCGCCAGGAGCGGTCGTCCCGGAGAGACCAGCTCGCCGGACCCCGCCGCGATCAGCACGCGGCAGAGCGCCGCCGTGAGCAGGACCGGCAGCGGCCCGACCTGCGACTCCCCGGCGCGCAAAAGCTCCAGGGCGAGCGCGGCGACGGCCAGGAAACCGAGCCCCAGGCCGGCGAGGATGCGCCAGCCGGAGCTCTCCATCTTGCGCCAGCCCAGGCAGGTCACGATCGACGCTCCGAGGAGCGAGGGGAAGAGCACGGCCAGCAGGCGGCCGGGGGTGGAGGACTTGAGCGGGAAGAGGCTGGCGGCCAGGGTCTCGTCCGGATGCAGGCGGACATACAGCAGCGCCGCCGCGCTGCCGGCGAGGAGCAGGATCGGCACGGCCAGCGCCCAGAGGCGCCGCCGCTCCGGCTCGACGCCCGGGATGCGGGCGGGGAGCGCGACCTGCGCCCCCCAGGCCACCAGCAGCACCGCCAGGATCAGTCCATCGCGCATGAGAGCCTCAGGAGAAATCCGGCCGGCCGCCGCTCCACTCGACCCGCCGGAAGGCGGGATCGGGGGGCAGCCCGGCGAGCAGATCCCGCACCGCCGCGCCGTCCGGCGGCACCGCCAGGTCCGGCGCGATCTCGGCGAGCGGAGCGAGGACGAACCGCCGCTCGCGCAGCCGGGGATGGGGCAAGGTCATTTCCGGAGCCTCCGATCGCAGACGACCGTAGAGCAGGAGGTCGATGTCGAGAGGCCGGGGACCGAAGCGCACACCCCGCCGCCGTCCCGCCGCCCGCTCCAGCGCCTTGGCCAGGGCCAGGACAGCGTCAGGCGGCAGCGCGGTGGCGGCCAGGGCGGCGGTGTTCAGGTAATCGGGCTGCGCGACCGGCGACACCGGCGCGCCGCGGTAAAGCGAGGCCACCCGCAAAGGTCCCAGAGAGAGGCGGAGCTGCGCCAGCGCCCGGCGGAACGCCGCCTCGACCTCGCCCTGATTGCCCCCGAGCGCGAGGGCAACCGTGGCGAGGACGGGGACGCCGGGCTCCCCCTCAATCCTCGTCGTCGAAGTCCTCCTCCTCCTCTTCGTCGTCGCCGCCGAGATCGGCGCCTTCGAGATCCTCCGGAGCGATCTCTTCATCCTCCGGAACCTCGACGGTCGCGGTCTCCTCGTCCTCGACTTCGACCGGGCGCGGGGTTTCCGTCTTGCGCTTGCGCCGCGAGGACTGGCTCGTAGAGGGCGCCTCGGAGGCCATGGAATCGCGCTGATCGGCACCGCACTTGGGGCAGATCGGATCGGACTTGCCGAGGTCGTAGAACTTCGTGCTGCAGTTGTAGCAGTCGTATTTGGTCCCGAGTTTCAGGTCAGGCATCTAGAACTGGCTCCTGCCCGGCCGGTGGGCCGATTTAGGGGCGGGACCCTAGCATCCGCTGAAGGGCCTGTCAACGTCCGCCCTCTACAAGAGCGGTCCCGAGAGCGACCCGAAGCCGCTCCGGCTCGTCCACCGCGAGACCGATGCGCGTCACCGGACGACGGATCCCGTAAGGCCCCTGCGCGGTCAGCGGCTCGCGCAGGACCAGGAGGATCTGCGGGGGTGCCAACACCGCGGCCCGCAGATACCCCGGCGCCCGCCGCGGCAGCGGCGTCCGGACCTCGGAGACCTCCGCCACGGCGGCCAGCGGGACCGCGACCGTCCAGCGCAGACCGATCCGGACCTGCAGCACACCGCCCTGGAGGACGATCGGGCGCCGGCGCTGGGCCCGGGCGTCCGCGATCAACACGGCCATGGCATACAGACTGGAAGCCGTGAAGATCCAGGCCGCGGCCGGGCTCCAACGCTGCAGCAGGAAATGGATCCCCAGGGTCTCGAACGCAAAGACCAGGAGCAGGGCCCCGAGCAGAGCGCCGTAGCCGCTCTTGCGGTGATAGGAAAAAACCGCCGAATCTTGCTCTTCGGGCTCCTCGGGCTCCTCGGGCCCCTCGGGCCGGACGGTCACGGCTTCGCGATCAGTGGCTTCCACACCTCGGGGCCGACCGGCTTGCCGTCGTTGGAAAGCGACTGGAGAATGAGGTCGTCCTCGGAAACCTTTTTTTTCTCCGCCTCGGCCGTGAACGAGCCGCGCGACATGTCGAGGGCGTGCTCCAGGTCGAACTTCCAGAGCCCGTCCTCCTGGCGGAACAGGAAGGTGCCGAGGACCGGGCGGACGCCCATGCGGATCTCCGCCGAGGCGCGGCCCGATTCGAACGCGATGTCGCCCAGCTCGGCCCGTTCGACCGAGGAGCCGGTCTTGCCGGTGCTGACCGCGTGGGCGATCAGATCCGCCGGAGAGCCGGAGCGCAGCAGCTCCAGAGGGGTGCGCAGGCGCAAGACCAGCGCCAGCCGGCGGTCGACATCACTCAGTTTTTCGAGATCCTCGCGGGTGCCGGAGAGAGCGAGCTGGCGGAGCTGGTCGTACTTGCGAAGCGAATT
This sequence comes from Thermoanaerobaculia bacterium, assembly GCA_036263295.1. Taxonomy (GTDB): domain Bacteria; phylum Acidobacteriota; class Thermoanaerobaculia; order Multivoradales; family UBA5704; genus DATAHG01. The sequence continues at coordinate 12,617 of DATAHG010000426.1, forward strand.
GCCGGTGACCAGTTTCGCCGCGGCGGCGCCGTCCTTGTCGATCAGCGCGTTCTTGTAGGCGGTGAAATCGCGGCGCACCGCCTCGGGGTCGCCGGCCGGGGACGCCGTGGCAGCCTCGGCCCTGGCCTCGCGAGAGAACGATGAAAGGGACAGCAGGAACAGCAAGGACAACAGGAACAGGGCTCGTCTGGTGCTCATGAAAAACCTTTATGAACGGGTCGTGATCGGATGGAAGAATCTTACTCCGCCTTGCTCGCCAGGAAGAGCACCGCGCCGGAGTTCTTGAGGATGCGGTTCCTCTCCGTGGCGTCGGGCCTGACCTTGCGCCCGGCCCACCACCAGAGGCGGTGCAGGGGCCGCAGCGGGCTGACCAGGAGGCGGGCGAGCCAGCGCGGGCTGCCCGCGAAAAGCCCCATGTTCGCCAGGGCGTCGAGCGCCGACCAGAAAGGCTCCGAGGGGGCCACGCGGTGGACCTGGAAGCCGCCGAAGCGCAGGGCGTGCAGGGTCCCGAGGTGGCTGTGGTGAAAAAAGCTGTTCGAGTGGAACGGCTCCTGGAAGGCGATCGTCCCCAGGAAGATGCCGCCGGGCTTGAGCACCCGGTGCGCCTCGCGCATCGCCAGCAGCGGGTTGGGGATGTGCTCGAACACCGCGATCGACAGGATGAAATCGAAGGAGCCATCCCGGAAGGGCAGGGCCTGGCCGTCGCCGAGCAGCAGGGCCGCCGGGTCGGCGTAGTCGAGGCCCACGTACTCGTAGCCGGCGTACTCGCAGACCTCCTGGTGGACCTGGGTGCCGCAGCCGAGGTCGAGGGCCAGGCTGCCCGGCCGCGCGGCGCGCGGGAGCCAGGTCCGCAGGTCCATCGGCAGGTGACAGGGGCCCGGGAAGCGGGTGAGATCCACCTCCGGCGCGGAGCGCGGCGGCAGCGGCTGGAAATCCATGCCCCCTTCCGGCGAGAACGGCACCTCCAGGATGCCGTCCAGCGAGAACGGCCGGGAGCGCCGCAGGCGCAGGTCGGGCTGGCCGGTCTCGGCCGGGCCATAGTCGATCCCGCAGGCCGCGCAACGCGGCCCGGACGGCGTCCGCTCCAGCGGCCCGCCGCAGCCGGGGCAGGCGAGGATCGCCCAGACCGTCTCCGGCAAGGGTCGCGGCGCGGGATTCGAAGCGGCCATATGGCCGCTGAGGCTATCGGTCCCTCCGCTTTGT
>DATAHG010000427.1:0-2299 GCA_036263295.1 Thermoanaerobaculia bacterium
ATGTCCGCATTTTCGACGGCGAGCGCACCGTGCCGCACGGCACGGTCGTGGTCGCCGACGGCAAGATCCAGGCGGCCGGCGCCGACATCCGCCCGCCGGAGGGAGCCGAGGTGATCGACGGCGCCGGAGCGACGCTGCTGCCCGGTCTGATCGATTCCCATACCCACACGTTCGGCAACTCGCTGGAGCGCGCCCTGGTCTTCGGCGTCACCACCGAGCTCGACATGTTCACCGACCCTACCCTCGCCCGGCGGCTGCGCGAGGAGCAGGCGCGGACCGGCGCCCCCGGACGCGCCGACCTGCGTAGCGCCGGCATCCTCGCCACCGCCCCGGGCGGGCATGGCACGCAGTTCGGCGTGACGGTCCCCACCCTCACCCGGCCGGAGGAGGCCCAGGCTTTCGTGGATGCCCGCATCGCCGAGGGCTCGGACTACATCAAGATCGTCTCGGAGGACGGCGCTGCCTGGGGCCGCCCCCTGGCGGCCCTCGACCGCTCCACGATCGCCAGCCTGATCAAGGCGGCCCACGCCCGCAAGAAGCTCGCGGTGGTCCATATCAGCACCCAGGAGCGCGCCCGCCAGGCCCTGGAGGACGGCGCCGACGGCCTCGTCCACCTGTTCGGCGACAGCGCCCCGGAACCCGCCTTCATCCGCGCCGCGGCCGATCACAAGGCCTTCGTGATCGCCACTCTCACGGTGGTCGAGAGCACGGCCGGCGTGCCGAGCGGCAAGGCCCTGGCCGACGACCTGCGCCTCAAGGCCTACCTGCGGCCGGAGGAGACCGCCAGCCTGCGCGGCTCCTTCCCGGCCGGAAAGGCGAAGCTCGCCAACGCCCTGGAGGCGGTCCGGCAGCTCAAGGCCGCCGGAGTGCCCATCCTCGCCGGCAGCGACGCCCCGAACCCGGGCACGGCGCACGGCGCCAGCATCCACCGCGAGCTGGAGCTGCTGGTCCAGGCCGGCCTCTCCCCCGCCGAGGCGCTGGCGGCGGCCACCTCCGTCCCGGCCCGCGCCTTCGGGCTGGCCGACCGCGGCCGCATCGCGCCCGGCCTCCGGGCGGACCTCGTGCTGGTGGCCGGCGACCCCACCGCGGACATCCTCGCGACCCGCAGCATCGTGCGGATCTGGAAGGGCGGCCACCCCTTCGAGCGCCCCCTGGCGGAGGTCCCGAAGGCCGGGCCGCCCCCGGCCCTGCCGGCGGGTGGCACGGTGACCGACTTCGAGGAGGGGAAGCTCACGGCGGCGTTCGGCAGCGGCTGGTCCGAGTCCACGGATGCCATGGCCGGCGGCAAGTCCACGGTCCAGGCGAAGATCGTCGAGGGGGGCGCCGAGAGCGCGCACTCCCTGGAGATCGCCGGGACCATCCGCCCGGGCTTCTCCTTCCCCTGGGCCGGCATGATCTTCTTCCCGGGCGACAAGCCGATGGCGCCGGCCGACCTCTCCGCCGCCCGCGAGCTGGTCTTCTGGGCCAAGGGCGACGGCGGCACTTTCCAGATCATGCTCTTCGCCGCCAGCCGCGGGCGGGCGCCGGCCCAGCAGAGCTTCACCCCCGGCCCCGAATGGAAGCGCTTCGCCTTCCCGCTCTCCGTCTTCGGGCTGGACGGCAAGGACCTGACCGGGATCTTCTTCGGCGGCGGGCCGGCCGAGGGGGAGTTCCGCTTCCAGATCGACGGGGTCGGCCTCGTCCCGGGCAAGCAGTAGCGGACGGCAGGCCCCGCCTGCTACCCTGTGCAGGCCTCAGACCGGCCTGCCATGACACGCGCCCTCACACGCTGCGGATGGGTTTCGGACGACCCCCTCTACCTCGCCTACCACGACGAGGAGTGGGGGGTCCCCGTCCACGACGACCGCAAGCTGTTCGAGATGCTGATTCTCGAAGGGGCGCAGGCGGGGCTCTCCTGGATCACGATCCTGCGCCGCCGGGAGAGCTACCGCCAGGCTTTCGACGGTTTCGATCCCGAACGGATCGCCCGCTATACGCCCAAGAAGATCGAAAAGCTTCTCGAAGACCCCGGGATCATCCGCAACCGCCTCAAGGTCGAGGGCACCGTCCGCAACGCCCGGGCCTTCCTCGAATTGCGGGACGAGGCCGGCAGCCTCGACGCCTTCCTCTGGCGCTTCGTCGGCGGCAAGCCGCTCCAGAACCGCCGGGCGAGCCTCGGCGAGGTCCCCGCGGAGACGGCGGAGTCGAAAGCCATGAGCAAGGAGCTGCGGCGCCGCGGCTTCACCTTCGTCGGCCCCACCATCCTCTACGCCTTCATGCAGGCGGTCGGCATGGTCAACGATCACACCCTCGGCTGCTT
>DATAHG010000428.1:0-2687 GCA_036263295.1 Thermoanaerobaculia bacterium
CACCCGCGACGGCGGCAAGAGCTGGAACAGCGTCGAGGGCAACCTGCGCGGCGTGCCGGCCAACACCTGGATCCCGCACGTCCACGCCTCGCCGCACGCGGGGGGCACCGCCTTCGTGGTGCTCGACGACCACCGGCGCTCGAACCTCGCGCCCTACGTCTACAAGACCACCGACTACGGGAAGACCTGGGCGAGCCTGGTGACGCCGGAGCTGCGGGGGTATGCCCTGACGATCCTGCAGGACCCGGTCGATCCGGACCTGCTCTTCCTCGGCACCGAGTTCGGCCTCTATGTCTCGCTCGACGGCGGCCGGCGCTGGATGCCGTTCCGCCAGGGGCTCCCCACCGTCTCGGTGATGGACCTCGCCTACCAGCCGCGCGAAAACGACCTGGTGATCGCGACCCACGGCCGGGGGCTCTACGTCATCGACGACATCCGGCCGTTGCGCAGCCTTTCAGACGACACCCAGAAGAGCGCCATCCACCTGTTCGAGATCGCCGACGCCGCGCAGCACCAGGTGGCGCAGGGGGCGAACGGCCGCTTCCTCGGCGACACCAGCTTCCGCGGGGCCAACCGCCCCTACGGCGCGCTGATCAGCTACTCGCTGAACGTCCCCGGGCTGCCGCATCCGGACCAGGAGCGGCAGCGCGAGCTCAAGGAGGCGGAGCGCGCCAAGGCCCGGGAAGAGGCGCGCAAGAAGGCGCCGGCCGGCGGGCCGGCGGCGGCCGCCGCCATCGAAGGCGAGGCCAAGCCCGGACAGATGGCCGAAGAAGAGCCGGCGGCGGGCGGGCGAGGGGCGGCGCGCGGCCCGCAGGCGGAGATCCAGATCCTGGACGAGTCGGGCAAGGTGATCCGCACCTTCCGCCAGGCCGCGGTCCAGGGGGTGAACCGCGCGGTCTGGGACCTGCGCCGCGACGCCTTCCGGCAGCCGGCGGGGAACAGCAACGAGCTCGCCGAGTTCTTCGGCGGCGGCGGCCCCGAGGTACTGCCGGGGACGTACACCGTGCGGGTGAAATACGGCAAGGAGCAGGCCGAAGGGAAAGTCCGGGTGCAGCCCGACACCCGCTACGACCTCACCGCCGAGGCGCGGCAGGCCAAGAGCCAGGCGGTGATGCGGGCCGGCGCCCTGCAGAACGCCATGGCCGAGGCGGTGGACCGGGTGACCCGCACCCGCACCGACATCCAGGCGATCCTGGCCAAGCTCCAGACGGAAGACGAGAAGGACCGTCAGGCCGGGGTCACCGAAGAGAACAAGCCCCGCAAGGACCTGGCCGCCGCCGCCCGCAAGCTGGTGAAGAGCCTCGGCGACCTCGAGAAGAACCTCTGGGATCCGCCGGACAGCAAAGGTCTGTCGCCTGACACGGATTTGCAGTCTCGGATCACCTATATTTCAGGATCACTCTCATCGTCTTGGGACGCGCCGACGGCGGCCCAGCAGGCCTACCTGGAGCGCGCCGAAGAGCTGACCCGGCGCCGGCTCGACGAGGTCAACCGCCTCTTCGCGGAGGACGTGGCCGCGTTCCGCGCCAAGGTCCGAGAGCAGCAGGTCCAGCTCCTGCCGGAGCTGGCGCCGCTGAAGATCCAGGAGCCCTAGCCGAAAGGCGGGGGGAGGAGGTTGTCGTCTTTTTTTGCGGCCGGCGGAAACGCCGGCCGCTTTCTCTTTGCGTGACGATTCTCAAACCTCCCGCCCCGCCTTGCGTATCATCAGACGAGGGGCGCTCCGGCGAGTCCTGCCGGGGAGGTATCTCCCCCTCCCGAGGGAATTCATGACTTCAAGCCTCGAATTGAGGGATGTCCGCAAGAGCTACGGCAGCTTCGTCGCCGTCGACCGGGTCTCCCTGACGGTGCCTCCGGGCATCCTTTTCGGTCTGCTCGGGCCCAACGGCGCGGGCAAGACCTCCACCATCCGCATGATCATGGACATCACCGCCCCCGACTCCGGGGAGGTGCTGTTCTTCGGCCGCCCGCGCCAGCCCGGCGACCTGCGCCGGGTCGGGTACCTGCCCGAAGAGCGCGGTCTCTATCGCAAGATGACCGTCCTCGACCAGCTCATCTTCCTGGGCGAGATCCGCGGCCTCAAGCGCCGCGAGCTGGTCCCCAAGATCGAGCGCTGGCTCGAACGGGTGGACCTCGCGCAGTGGTCCAAGTCCAAGATCGAAGAGCTTTCCAAGGGCATGCAGCAGAAAGTCCAGCTCATCGGCACCCTGCTTCACGAGCCCGACATCCTGATCCTCGACGAGCCCTTCTCCGGCCTCGATCCGCTCAACCAGGGCCTGTTCAAGGACCTCCTCGTCGAGTACCGCGCCCAGGGACGCTGCGTCGTCCTTTCGACCCACGGCATGGAGCTCGCCGAGCGCATGTGCGACCAGATCGCCCTGATCTCGCATGGCCGGGTCGTGCTCGGCGGCGAGCTCAAGGCCATCAAGCGCCAGCTTGGCGGCAACAGCTATCGCCTGGTCGCCGACGGCGACCTCGACCGCATCCCCGAGGTGCCCGGGGTCGAGCAGTCGCTGGTTCAGAATGGCATCGTCAAGCTCCTCCTGGCACCCCAGGCCGAAGGGCCGGACGTGCTGCGGGAGCTGGTGAGCTTCCTCCGTGTCCACGAGTTCCGCTCGGAAGAGCCGGAGCTGGAGCAGATCTTCCTGAAGGCGGTGCGCGATGCAGCTTGAGAACGCCGTGATCGTGGC
>DATAHG010000429.1:0-18280 GCA_036263295.1 Thermoanaerobaculia bacterium
CAACAGCGGCGCGACGAGGGTGAAGAGGAGCAGGACGGTGGTGGCGAAGAGGCGGTTCTGGCTCATTTCGTTTCTCCTGTAGAAGCGGACAGGAGGAGTGTACTACTACACCAATACAGTGTGTCAATAGGGTGATACAGCTGGTCAAGCGAATTCGCTGCGACCGAGACACACGCGGCTGGGAGCGCCGGCTTCCAGCCGGCAAAGTAACTTTGATTAGATAGGCCGGCTGGAAGCCGGCGCTCCCAGCCGCGGTATCTCGATCCCGAGCCGATTGCCGCGGCCCAGGCCGTCTACCGCTTCGTCAACAACAAATACCCCGCCTCCAGATCCCCATCCTCCGCCACCACCTCGAGCGGCAACGGCGGCTGGATCTTCTTGAGATCGTCCCGTTGCGCCAGGATCCACACCCGTCCCGGCCGGCTGGCGTACTCCCGCAGGGCCTGCTCACTTTCCAGGCTCACGCAGTAGCGCCGGGTGTAGTAGACGAAGGTCGAATCGATCCGCGGATAGATGCCGTAGCTCTCCCCGGGTTCCAGATGAGTCAGCAGGACCCCCGACAGCTCCTGGGCCGACTTGACCACGTCGAAGCGCGGGAGGATGAACAGGCCGACGGCGAGCCCGAGGGCGCCCATGCCCGCAGCGATGCCGATGGCCGTGTGGGCGATCCGACCGTGGCGCCCCTGCCAGAAGGCGTAGATCGCGCCGAGCAGGAGCGGCACGAAGGCGAGCGCCACCAGGTAGGCGAAAGTGGGTCCGCCGAGGGGGAGGGCCTCCTTGCGGCCCGGCCCGGCGATCGCGAGGGCGGCGGTGACGAGCAGGGCGAAGCCGGCGAGGATCCCGAGCGGAACCGTCAGCCAGCGGCGGTGCCGGGGCCAGTCCGCCATCAGCCGGTCGAGAGCGGAGCCGACCAGCAGGGCGAGGGCGGGGTAGAGAGTGAGCACGTAGACGCTCCGCTTGGCCGGCGAAACGCTGAAGAAGATCAGGGTCACCGCCACCCAGCAGGCGGCGAAGAGTGCGCCCGGACGCGGTCCGCCACGCTTGAGGTCGCCGTAGCGCCAGCCCACCACCCCGGCGGCCGGGAGGAAGAGCGACCAGGGGAAGAACTCGCCCGGGATCACCGTCAGGTAGTAATACCAGGGCTGGAAGTGGTGCCAGGGGTCGGCGTACCGGGTGACATTCTGCTTGAAGACGATCTGCTGGAGGTACTCGCGCCCTCCGGTCAGCCCGGCTGGCACCAGCCAGGCGAGCACCACCGCCGCCCAGACCAGCAGGCCGCGGCCGATACGCAGGCGGCGCAGCTCCTCCCAGTCCCGGGTCAGACAGAGAAAGGCGACGATCGAGAGCAGGGGCGGGAGCAGGCCGACCGGCCCCTTGGCGAGGGTGGCGAAGCCGGCGCAGAGGAAGAACAGCGGGTAGAGCCCCGGCCGCTTCTCGGTGTAGCCGCGGACCCAGAACCAGACCCCCAGCGTCACCAGGGCGGTGAGCAGCATGTCGATCTGCCCGAAGCGCCCCTGCCAGAGGATCTTGAAACAGGTGCCGAAGGCGGCGGCGGCGAGCCAGCCGGCGCGGCGGCTGAACAGGCGGTCGCCGAGACGGTAGACGAGAAGGATGGCGCCGATCGCCGCGAGGGCCGAGGGGATGCGGGAGTCGCTCTCGTCGCGGCCGCCGGTCAGGGCGGCCGAGAGATCGATCAGCCAGAAGAGCAGGGGCGGCTTCTGGGTGTAGGTCTCGCCGTTGAGCCGCGGGATGAACCAGGAGCCCGACTCGCGCATCTCGCGCGCCACCTCGGCGTAGCGCGCCTCGTCGGGATTCCAGAGGTCGCGCCGGCCGAGGCCGGGCAGGAAGAGCAGGGCCGCGAGGAGCGCGAGGACCAGGAGGTCGCGCCGGACGTACGGGCCGGCGGTCATTGCGATGCCGGCGGGATCGGCGCGGCCTCCGCCGAGTGGGTCTGGCCGGTCCGGTGGATCAGCCAGAGATTGCGGGTATAGATGAACACGCCGGGAATCTGGCCGACGATGATGACCTGGTCCTTGCGGTGGATCCCGTAGGCGAGCAGGACGACGCTGCCGAGCAGGCTGAAGATCCAGAACGCGCGGGGGATGACGCTCGCCTTCCGCCGTTCGGAGGCGAGCCACTGAATCACGAAACGGGCGGAGAAGAAGCCCTGTCCGAGGAGCCCGACCGCGGTCCAGGTGCTCCAGATGAATTGGTGTTCCAAACGTCGATCTCCTCTGAGAGGCCTCGGTCGATCCAGCGCTTCTGCATCCAGCGCACGGCGAAGAGATCCGCCAGGGCGCGCCAGAGGCGATTGCCGATTCCGTACTTGGCCTGACCGTGCAGGCGGGGGCGGTGATTGACCGGGATCTCGGTCACCCGTGCCCCTTCCATGCGCAGGAGAGTGGGCAGGAACCGGTGCATGCCGGTGAACATCGGGATGCGCCGGAGATATTCGGTGCGGAAGGCTTTGAGGGTGCAGCCCACGTCGGTGATCGATTCGTGGGTGACCCGGTTGCGGACGCCATTGGCGATGCGCGACGAGACCTTGCGGACCCAGGTGTCCTGGCGCCGGGCGCGCACCCCCGCCACCACGTCGTAGCGGTCGAGGAGGGCGAGCAGCTCGGGGATGTCCGCCGGGTCGTTCTGCAGGTCGGCGTCGAGGGTGATCACGATGCCGCCGCGGGCGAACCGGAAGCCGGCATCGAGGGCGGCCGACTGGCCGTGATTGCGGCGCTGGCGGATGATGCGGACCGCGGGGTCCTGGCGGGCCAGGTCGGCGAGCACGGCGGGACTGCCATCCGTGCTGCCGTCATCCACGTAGATCGTCTCGTGCGGCCGGCCGATCCCCTGCATGGCGCGCCGGATCTCGGCCGCCAGGACGGGCAGGTTCTCTTCCTCGTTGTAGACGGGGATGACGAGCGAGATCTCGGGGGCGCTCACGGGATCCCCACGGAGCGCGAGCACATCCATGTCAGGACCGGGCTCAGCCGGCGGAAAAGAGGCCGCATGGCGGGTATCTTAATCGAGGGGAGTGACAGGGGAAGGGGAGTGGGAAGAGAATCGCCCGCCGAGCCGTTGGTTTAATACTGGATGGGTTCGCGACAGCGCAGCCCGTCGGCAAGATCCTCGACAAAGAACAAGGAATCGGGAGATGGAAGGGACGGTTGGGACGGTCGCTCCGGCACGGGCGCGGGGCTGGAGTCTTCCGTGGTGGGCGTTTCCGGTTTTGGGTTGGGCCCTGATGGTGGGCTTCTCGCTGGTGCTGCGCCCGCTGGCGCCGGTGGATGAGACGCGGTACGTGAGCGTGGCGTGGGAGATGTGGGTGCGGGGGGACCTCCTGGTCCCGCATCTGAACGGTCTGCCGTACAGCGACAAGCCGCCGCTGATGTTCTGGCTGATTCAGCTCGGCTGGCACGCCTTCGGGGTGGAGGCCTGGTGGCCGCGCCTGGTGCCGCCGCTGTTCGCCCTGGCGAATCTGTTCCTGACCGCGGCGCTCGCCCGGCGGCTCTGGCCGGACCGCCCGGCGGTGGCCCGCCTCGCCCCGCTGGTCCTCCTCGGCTTTCTGCTCTGGGCGGTCTACTCCACGGTCCTGATGTTCGACATGCTGGTGACCACCTTCGTGCTGCTCGCCATGATGGGCTTCCACCGGGCGCGGCATGAGGGGGGAGTCCGGCCGTGGGTGTGGACCGGGCTGGCGCTGGGGGCGGGGATCCTGGCCAAAGGGCCGGTCGCCCTGCTGCCGGCGCTCGGCGTGGTGCTGTCCCCTGCCTGGTGGGAGGAGCGGGAGCGGGTCCCGGCCGCCGCCCGCCCGCCGCGCGGCGGGCGGTGGGGGCTGGGGGTGCTGGCGGCCGTGGCGGTCGCGGCGGCGGTGGGGCTGGCCTGGGCCATTCCGGCGGCGATGTCGGGCGGGCCGGCCTATGCCGACGCCATCTTCCGCGGCCAGACCGAGGGGCGGCTGGTGCAATCCTTCGCCCATGGCCGGCCCTGGTGGTGGTACCTCGCGCTGCTCCCGGCGCTGCTCTTCCCGTATTCGGCCTGGGCACCGCTGTGGCAGTCGGCGGCGCGGCTGCGGCGGCAGTCTCTCGAGCCGGCGCTGCGCTTCTGCGTGGCCTGGGTGGTCCCGACCTTCCTGGTCTTTTCTCTGATCAGCGGCAAGCAGCCGCACTATCTGCTGCCGCTGCTGCCGGCGGTGGCCCTGGTGGCCGCCCGGCTGCTCGCCGACGTGCGCGGCGAGGCCGCGGCGGTGCGGTTCTGGCATCTGCTGCCGCCTCTCTCGTCCCTGCTGATCCTCGGAGTCGCCCTGCTGCTCGTCCGGCGGCTCACCGGCGCCTTGCGGCTGCCGGCCTGGGCGGCCTCGATCTCGCCGGCCCTCGGCGTCGCCGCCCTCCTGTTCTGCGGGGTGCTGCTGATCGGCTTTGTACGATGGCGGCCGCGGGTCCTGCCGACCCTGATCAACGTCGCCTTCGTGCTCACCGCCTACCTGGGGTTCGCCGAGGTGGGGCGGCAGGCGTACGACCTCGGGCCCATGGCGCGCTATCTCAAGAGAATCGAGGAGCAGGGGCGGCCCATCGCGTTCGTCGGCGAGTACCACGGCGAGCTCCACTTTCTCGGCCGCCTGGAGCGGCCGTTCGACGAGATCGCTACCGGGCAGGAGGCGTACTGGCTCCAGACCCATCCGACCGGCCGGCTGGTGCGCGAGTTCCGCAAGCGCCCGCCCGACGCGGAGAAGGCCGAGATCTTGCAGCCTTATCGCGGCGATTTTCTGGCGGTCCTCGGGCCGGGCTATGTGCGGTCCGGCCAGCCTTCGGGGTGACCGCGGCTCTTCCGCTTCCAACGTTTTGAGCAGCCGGCGCGGGTACCCATCCCGCGCCTTGAGAATGGCTCCCGTGAGTGCTCACCGGGTGTGCAGGGGGGTTGAGTGGACTTCGTGAGAGTTCTTGCGGCGCAGAGGCGCCTGGCGTTGTGTCTCGCTTTTTCGTTCCTGATGGGGCTCCCCCTGGCGGCCGAGCCGGCCCGCGAGGTGGGGGTGAGCTACGGCAAGTACGGCATCTTCCGCGGGCAGGAGGCGGTCGAGGGCGGGTGGGAGGTGCGCTTCGCGCCGCGGCGCTTCCGCTTCCTGCCGGATTCGTGGCCGGAGCTCGCTCCTGTCGTCGGGGGGATCGCGACCGGCCGGGGTACGCTCTACGCCTATGCCGGCGTGCGGACCGACATCCCGCTCGAAGGGCGCTGGGTGCTGAGCCCGACCTGGGGAGTGGGGCTCTACTCCTTCGGCAACGGCCGCGACCTCGGCGGCGCGCTGGAGTTCCGCTCGGGGTTGGAGGTGTCCTACCGGCTGGAGAGCGGGGACCGCCTCGGGCTCTCCCTCTACCACCTGTCGAACGCCGATCTCTACCACCGCAATCCGGGCAGCGAGTCGCTGGTCCTCTCGTATACGGCGGCGCTCGGCAGACGCTGAGAGCGGACCGGACCCTGTGCTATCCTTCGGCGCCATGGCCGTCGATCCGGAGCTGTTGGAAATTCTGGTCTGTCCGAAGACGAAGGGCGAGCTGGAGCTGGTGAGCCTCCCGGCGGAGGTGCGCGGCACGCTCGTGGAAAAGTATCGCGAGTATTTCCGGGACGAGGAGCCGGCGGTGGAGCAGGGTCTCTACTGCGCGGCGTCGAGCCTGGTCTATCCGATCATTTCCGACATCCCCATCATGCTCGTCGAGGAGGCCCTGCCGGCCTCGTCGATCGGGCGCTGACGAGCCGGCTCTCCGGATGGTCCCGGAGCGGGCCGGCTACTGGCTGTTCGCGGCCCATCTCTTCGCCATCTTCAGCATCGCGGCCTCGAACATCCTGCTCGGGCTGCTGGTGCTGTCGCTCCCCTGGGCGCTGCGGCTGATCCCGCGGGAGCACCGCCGCCGGTTCCCCTGGCCGGATCTGGCGCCGCTCTACATCCCCCTCGCCTTCTATGTGATCTGGCTGGTCGGCTCCGTGCTGGCCTCCTTCGATCCCGGCGAGAGCGTCTCCGGCCTGCGGGAGCTCTTCACCCTGGTCGCCCTCTTCCTCGCGCCTCTCCTGGTGCGGGGAGAGAAGGACGTGCGGCGGATCGTGGACGGGCTGATCCTGGCGGCGACGCTGTTCGCCTGCGCCGGGCTCACCCAGTACCTGTTCGGCTACGGCGACATCGACCGCCGGATCCGTGGGCCGTTCTCGCACTACATGACCTTCTCGGGGATCCTGCTGGTGGCCGACTTCCTGGTCTTCGCGGCGCTCCTCGAAGGCAAGAAGGGGTGGGCGCGCAACGGCGCCGCCGGCTGGCAGTGGGGGTGGAGATGGGTGGCGCTGCTGGTCCTGAACGGCGCGCTGCTCGGCAGCTATACCCGCAGCGCCTGGGTCGGCCTGGGGGTGGTCCTGACGCTGCTGCTGCTGATCCGGGCGCCGCGCTTCCTCCTGCTCTACGTGCCGGCGGCGGTCCTGTTCCTGATCCTGGCGCCGGTGCCGCTGATCCACCGGGTCTCCTCGATCACCGACCTGCGGGATCTCTCGAACTACGACCGCCTCTGCATGGTGCAGGCGGGGATCACCATGGTCGCCGAGCGCCCTCTGTTCGGCCAGGGCCCGGAGCTGGTCGAGCGGCGCTATCCGATCTACCGCCCGCCGACGGCGCCGCGCTGGGATGTGCCCCATCTCCACAACAGCTTCCTGCAACTCGCGGCCGAGCGCGGCCTGCCGGCGCTCGCGGCCTACCTGGGGATCACCGCCGCGTGCCTCTCGCTGGCCTGGCGCCGCTACCTCGGCGAAGGGGGGCGCAGCGGGCCGCGGGCCGACCTCTACCTCGGCACCATCCTCGCCCTGCTGGCCTTCAACCTCGCCGGCCTGTTCGAGAACAACTGGGGGGACACCGAGGTGCAGCGGCCGGTGCTGTTCGTGCTGGCCCTGCCGTTCTGCCTCGCGTTGGGGAACCGGGAAACCTCCGCGGACGATCCCGGCGTACCCGCCCCCGGTCCTTGATAGACTCCTGCCCCACCCGGGCACGGGCGTTGCAGCCTTTCCGCGCCGGGAAATAGAGAGAGAACCGGTTTGCGCCTCGATCAGCTCTTGGTTCAGCTCGACCTGTTCCCGAGCCGGGAGCAGGCCCGCCGTGCGGTGATGGCCGGCACCGTCCTCGTGGACGGACGACGCGTCGACAAGGCGGGGACGCCGGTGCCCGAGACGGCCCGGGTCGAGGTGCTCGCTCCCAAGGAGCCTTTCGTCTCCCGCGCCGGGCGCAAGCTGGCCCACGCGCTCGACCATTTCGGAGTCGATCCGGCCGGCCGGGTCTGCCTCGACGTCGGCGCCTCGACCGGCGGCTTCACCGACTGCCTGCTCCAGCGCGGCGCGGTGCGGGTTTACGCGGTGGACGTCGGCTACGGGCAACTCGACGCGAAGCTCCGGCAGGATCCCCGGGTGGTCGTGATGGAGCGCATCAACGCCCGCCACCTGGCGCCGGAGGCCCTGCCCGAGCCGTGCGGGCTGATTACGATCGACGTTTCCTTCATCTCGCTGGGGAAGGTCGTGCCGGCGCTCTTGCCGCACCTGGCGCCGGGGGGCCTGCTCCTGCCGATGATCAAGCCGCAGTTCGAGGCCGGCCGTGGCATGGTCGGCAAGGGGGGCATCTTGCGCGACGAAGCGGTGCGGGAGAGGGTGGTACGGGAGTGCGTGGACGGGCTGACCGCCCTGGGGCTCGAAGAGGTCGGGGTCTTCGACTCGCCGGTCGCCGGAGTGGGAGGCAACCGCGAGGCGTTCGCGCTGCTGCGCCGGAGGGCGGCGTGAGCCCGGCGGGGGAGAAGGCGCCGGCCCGGAAGCGGGCGCGCAAGCCCAAGGCGGCCTTGCCGCGCTTCCGCCGCGTCGGCGTGGTCGCCAAGGCCGGCAGCCCCGAGGCCGCCCACACCGCCGCCGAGCTGGCCGAGTGGCTGCGCCGCCGCAAGATCGAGGTCGATCTCGACGCCGCGGTGCTGCGCGAGTGCGGTCTGGCGGGCGAGCCCTTCCGTCCGGAGGAGCCCTACGACCTGCTGGTGGTGCTCGGCGGTGACGGCACCCTGCTCTCCGTCGCCCGGCTCGCCCAGGCCGGGGTGCCGATCCTCGGGGTCAATCTGGGCAACCTCGGCTTCCTCACCGAGGTCAACCGCGGCGAGCTCTATCCCGCCCTGGTCAAGATCCTCGAAGGGCGCTTCGAGACCGAGGAGCGCTCCCTCTTCGAGGTCGAGCTGCGACGGGCGGACGGCGGCGAGGCGCTGCGCTACCGCGTGCTCAACGACGCCGTCATCAACAAGAGCGCCCTGTCGCGCATCATCGAGCTGACCCTTCAGGTGGACGGCCGGCTGATCGCCCGCTTCCGCGCCGACGGCCTGATCATCTCGACGCCGACCGGCTCGACCGCCTACAACCTGTCGGCCGGCGGCCCGATCCTCAGTCCCCAGCTCCCGGTCGCGGTGCTCACCCCGATCTGTCCGCACGCCCTGTCCCTGCGCCCCATCGTGGTGGCCGACAGCTCGCTGATCGAGGTGACCCTGGAGTCGAGCTCCCCGGACCAGGAGGTCTTCGTGACCCTCGACGGACAGGAGGGAGCGCCGCTCGGCTTCCAGGACCGGGTCCGCATCACGCGCGGCACCGAACGGGTCTGCCTGATCAAGGGGGTGAGCGGCCGCGGCTTCTTCGACAACCTGCGCGGCAAGCTGCGCTGGGGCGGCTTCCCCGGCGAGCCGGGAGGACGCTCTTCTTGAAAGAGCGGCGCCGGCCGGGGCGGGTGCGGCGGTGGGTGGTGCGGCCCCTCTTCTGGGGGCTGCTGCTCCTGGTGGCGCTGGCGGCCGGCGCCTATCTCTTCCTGCAGAGCGGCCTCGCCCACCGCCGGGCGGTCGCCTTGACCGTGGCCCGGCTGTCGCAGTTCCTCCAGCGCGACGTGACCGTGGGGAGCGTCGATTACGACTTCTTCCCCCTCGCCTTCGAGCTGCACGACGTGGTAGTCCCCGGGCCGCGGCCGACCGACCCGCCGGTCGCCCGCGTCCCCCTGGTGCGGGCGCAGTTCTCCTGGCGCGATCTGCGGGAGCGCATCGTCCGCCTGGAGCAGATCGAGGTCCTGCGGCCGCAGATCTACATCCGCCTGAATCCGGACGGCACCACCAACCTGCCGGAGCTGCGCGCCCGCGGCGGCGGCCAGAGCCGGTTCCGGGTCGAGATCGGCCGCATCCTGGTGCAGGACGGCATCCTCGACCTCGACGAGCTGCGCCTGCCGCTCGATCTCGACGCCCGGGCGGTCTGGGGCCGCCTGGTCGGCGGCCGCACGCCGGACGGCAAGGTCCACCTCGAAGGGCTGGTCACCGCCCAGGAGCTGGTCACCACTCTGCCCAAGGCGAAGCCCTACCCGACGACGCTCTCGGCCAAGGGGTCTTTCGAGCCCGGCCGGATCCGCCTCGGCACCGTGCGCTTTTCCGGCCCCGACCTGCGGGCCCAGGTGAACGGCTCCTTCGCCTGGCAGGGGGGCGGCAAGCGCCAACTCGACCTGCAGGCGATCGCCGATGGCTCGGCCCGTCTGGCCGGCCGCCTCGGCTACGTCAACGAGCCGATCGAGGGCCCTTTCCACTTCGACGGGCAGTTCAACCTGCGCGACCGCGACTGGGGGTGGTCCGGCAAGGTCAACCTGCCGCGTTTCCGCTACGACAACCGGGTCCTCACCGGCCTCGCGGCGCGGCTCGTCGGCAGCCGCGAGGACCTCGTGGTGGACGTGGACCAGGCGCGCTACGCCCAGGGGGCTCTCACCGGTCGCGTCACGGTCCACATCGACGAGACCCGGGGAAAGACGAACGCCCGCGGGGACGGCAAGCCGGTGGACGTCGATTTCGACTTCCGGGGTTTGGACATCCAGGCCCTGCTGCGCGACCAGTTCGTGGAGGAGGGGGTGCCGGACCTCCTCGCCTCCCTGTCCGGCGGCTTGACCGGCGAGCTGGTCTACGGCTTCCGGGCCGGCGACGTGCTCGGCGGCAGCGGCCGGGTGAGGGCGCGAGCCCAGGGCGTCCAGGCGCTGGAAGGGCGGATCCCCCTGGCCGGCGACCTGCAGCTCGCCATCGAGCGCGGCGTGGTCTCGGGCCAGAACCTTCAGCTCGCGGCGCCGGCCCAGGTCATCCAGGTCCCCCGCTTCACCTACGACATGAACCGCGGCGCCGCCCAGGCGCAGTACCGGATCGTGACCAGCGACGTCGGCCGCCTCCAGCCGCTGTTCCCCACCGACCCCGGGGAGGAGCGCCCCTTCTGGCTGCCCACCCGCGGCCAGGGCACCGGCGAGGGGACGTTCGAGATCCACCGCGGCGGCTACACGGCCACCCTCGCCATGGACCTGCGCGACGTGGCCACTCCGGACTTCACGGCCGAGGCGGTCACCGGATCGCTCACCATTCGCCCCGAGGCGGTCGAGGACCTGCGGATCGAGGCCCGCAAGGGCGGCGGAGCGCTGCGCGTGGCCGGGCGGATCCCCCTTGAGGGGATCAACCAGGGGGCCGGCCGCCGGCCGGCTCCGCTCGCCGTGGACCTGGAGGCCGAGCGCTGGTCCGCCACCGAGATCGCCGCCTTCCTGATGCCGCCGGACTTCCCGGACCTCGGGCCGATCGCCGGCTCCGCCACCGGCCGGGTGGCGCTCACCGGCCAGCCGGACGCCCTCGCCGGCCACGCCGATTTCACGGTGGACCACCTGACCGTCGGCCGCTTCGCCGCCGACACCGCCCGCGGCTCGCTCGACCTGCGGCCCGACGCGATCGACAACCTGCGGGTGGACGCCCGCCTCGGGGACCAGACCCTTGCCCTCGCCGGCCGCATCCCGATCGGCGAGGAGAAGGGGCGGGCGCAGCCGCTCGCCCTCGACGTGCGGACCGCCGGCTGGCAGACCGCCGCGCTGGTGCCGTTCCTCAAGATCGCCGAGCTGCCCGACCCCGGCGACCTGGGAGGCACGGTGACCGGGCGGCTCCAACTCACCGTGAGCGGCGAGGCGCCGAATTCGGTCACCATCGGCCGTGCGGACGCGCGGTTCGACGATCTCTCCTGGCAGGGCAACCCGGTGGGGCAGGTGGAGACGGCGGTGGCCTTCCGGCCCGAGGGGATCACGATCGAGCACGGGGTGGTCCGCACCCCGGCCGGCGAGGTGGTGGCGCAGGGGAGCTTCGGCCGCGGGCCGGGCGGCGACCTCGACCGCCTCGACCTGACCGTCGATGCCCCCGCCCTGGCCCTCGACGCCGAGCCGTTGCGGCGGTATCTCGGGGACCAGATCTCCGGCCAGGTCTCGCTCGCCGCCACGGTCGGCGGCACCCTGGAGCGGCCCGACGCCATGCTGGTCCTGCACGGCCGCGACCTGGAGCTGGCCGGCCGCCGGCTCGGCGCGCCGGGCGAGGAGACCGAGGCCCTGGTGACCTGGGACGGCGCCACCCTGCGCGCCACCGGCTCGGCGCTCGGCCTCGCCACCTTCGAGGGCGGCGGCCGGCTCGACCGCCGCGGCGCCGACCTCTCGTTCGACGTCAGCAGCTCGGCCCTGGGCGCCCTCGCCCGCATCGCCTCGGCCCAGGTGCCGGACTTCCAGGGCTCGCTCACCGGCACCCTGGGCTATGCCGCCGACTTCCAGGCCGGCACCCACCGCGGGGTGGTCCGGCTGGCCGACATCCGCGTGCAGTACCAGGGGCGGACGATCTCCAACCTGGAGCCGGTGGTGGCGGTGGTCACCCCCGAGCGGCTGGAGATCCGCTCGTTCTACGTCGGCGAGCCGGGCACCAACGCCGAGCTGTTCGTGGCCGGAAACGTGGGTCTCACTGGAGGCCAGCTCCCGCTCGACCTGCGTTTCCAGGGCACCCTGCCGCTGTTCTGGGCCGAGCTGGCGGTGCCGGGCCTGGATGTGGACGGCCAGATCGAGCTGATCGGCACCGCCGGAGGGACCGTCTCCGACCCGCAGCTCAACGGCCTCGGCGAGGTGCGTAGCGCGAAGCTCATCCTGCCAGACTTCCCGCAGGCGGTGGAGAACATCCAGGGCACCGTCTTCCTGAACCGCGACGCCCTGGTCTTCGACGGCGTGCGGGCGCGCATGGGGGGAGGCTCCCTCCAGGCCTCCGGCCAGGTGAGCTGGCCGCGGCCGGGCCGCGGCCTGTCCTACCAGGTCAACCTGGCGGCTTCCGATCTCAGCCTGCGCTACCCCGAGGGCTGGCTGGTGCGCGGCGACGCCAACCTCTCCCTGTCCCCGGTCGAGGGTGGGCAGCAGCTCCGCGGCGAGGTCCGCCTCGACCGCGCCTTCTACCTGGAAGACGTGCGGCTGGGGCTCTCCGACCTTCTCCAGGGGATGCTCCAGCGCAAGCGGCTGCAGGTCCCGGAAACCGAGGGGTTCCTCGCCACCACCCAGCTCAACCTGGCGATCGAGGGGCCGAACGCCCTGCAGATCCGCAACAACGTGGCGAGCCTCCAGGGGGACGTCCAGCTCACCGTGCGCGGCACCGCGGCGAGCCCGGTGGTCTTCGGCCGCGTCGAGGTCGATCCCGGCGGCACCCTGGTCTACCAGGACAACGAGTACCGCATCGAGCGCGGCCTGCTCACCTTCAACAACCCCTACCGGATCGACCCGCTGATCGACCTGGTGGCGCGGACCGAGGTGCGCAACTTCGACATCACCCTGAACCTCGCCGGCACCCTGGAGCGGTTCAACCTCGGCTTCTCGTCGAACTCCGACCTCGCGGACCTCGATATCCTGTCGCTGCTCGCGACCGGTCAGGAGACCCCCGAGACCGTGGCCGCCCGACTCCCCAACCAGCCGGGGCAGGAGGGGCAGAACCAGGCCGGCGCCGGGCAGGCCGCCCGCAGCTTCCTCTACGGCCAGGCGACCTCGGCCCTGACCGAGCGGGTCGGCAGCCTCTTCGGCTTCGACCGGTTTCGCATCGATCCGCTCGCCGCCGAGGCCGGGCAGGGGCTCTCCGGGGTCAGCGTGACGGTCGGCAAGCGCCTCTCGCGTGACGTCTTCGTCACCTATACGAACAACCCCAGCACGGAGGAGGAGTACGTGGTCCAGGTCGAGTGGCGGCTGTCGAACGGCGTGACCCTGGTGCTCACCCACACCGGCCGGGGCGAGGGGACCTACGCCGCCGACGTCCAATGGGAGAAGCGATTTTGAGGTGTCTCGCGCTCCTCACGCTTCTCCTCCTGCCGTTCGGGCCGGCGCTGGCGCAGCAGGCTCCGCCTGTGGCCTCCGCGGCGACCCCGCTCTCCGTCCCGCCTGACCCGGCGCTCGAACGGGACCAGCCCCTCGACGGCGAGGCCGAGCCGGCGCCGCAGGGCCCGCCGGTGACCGCGATCGAGATCCGCAGCGACGTCGATTTCGACGAGGAAGAGCGCGGCGAGCTGCGCGCCCTGATCGACATCCAGATCGGCCAGCCGCTCACCGACGCCGAGGTCCGCCACGCCCTGCGCGACGTGCAGGCGGCGGGGCTCGCCCCCGTGGTCGAGCTGTACACCCGCGAGGAGGGGGAGGGGATCGTCGCCATCCTGGTGCTGCGCCCGGTCACGCGGGTCGAGCGGGTCGCCCTCGAGGGCGAGCTGGGCCTCGACGAGGGGGACCTGCGGCGCGCCATCCCCCAGCAGGAGGGGGAGGCGCTGTCGGAGGAGCGGATCCTCCAGGGGGTCTATGCCCTCAAGGACCTCTACTCCGAGAACGGCTACTTCGACGCCCAGGCCCAGCTCCGCATCGAGACCGATCCGCGCCGCGAGGAGGCCACCGTCACCTACGAGGTGAACGCCGGGCCGCGCGCGCGGGTAAGCGAGATCCTCTTCGACGGCGACATCGCCCCCTTCGAGCCCGCCGCCCTCCTCAAAGAGCTACGGATCCAGGCCGGCGAGCCCTACCGCCAGCGTCTCGCCGAAGATGGCGCCGACCGCCTGCAGCGCTGGCTGGTGCGCCAGCAGTACGGCACCGCCCGGGTGGACCCGCCGCGCACCGAGCACCTGCCGGCTCCGGAGGGGGGCGTCCGTCTCACCTATCCGGTCACCGTCGGCCCGAAGATCGAGGTGAAGGTCGAGGGGGCGGACGTCGATCGCCTGCGCCGCCGGGGGCTCCTGCCCTTCCTCGGTGACGCCGGCTATGACGAGGCGCTGGTCCTTCAGGCCGTGGCGCGGATCAAGACCGACTACCAGCAGCAGGGGCATTACCACGTCGAGGTCACCTCCCGGGAGGACCGGCAGGACGGCGTCCTGCGCCTGACCCTCACCATCCAGCCGGGCTCCGAGTACACCATCGAGTCGATCGGCTTCGAGGACAACCGGACCTTCACCGGCGCCCAGCTCTCCGCCCTGATGACCACCTCGCGGCGCAGCCTGCTCGGCCGGCTGGGCGGCGGCGGCCGGCTGGTCCAGAGCGAGCTCGACCAGGACCTGGAGAACATCCGCTCCTTCTACGCGCTCCAGGGCTTCGCGCGCGCCGAGATCGGCCCGGCGCGGGTCGCGGAGAGCGGCGACCGGCTGCGGGTGACGATCCCGATCGTCGAGGGGCCGCGCCAGCAGGTCGGCCATATCTCCTTCGAGGGGAACGAGCAGCTCAAAGAGGAGGACCTGCGGAAGCTGATCGCCCAGCCGGTCACCCAGGAATTCGACGCCCCCGGCCTGGCGGACGGCGGGCCCTACCATCCCGTGCTCCAGGAGTACGCCCTCAACACCCTGCGCCTGGCCTACACCCTGCGCGGCTACGTGCAGGTCCAGGTCTCGGTCCGCACTCAGGAGACCGCGGCTGCCACGGAGACCGAACCCGGGACGGTAGACCTCGCCTTCGAGATCCTGGAAGGCCCCCAGCAGGTGGTGGACCACATCATCGTGCGCGGCAACCGGCGCACCGACAGCGACGTCATCCGCCGCACCATCAACCTGCGGCCGGGCGATCCGGTGAGTGACAGCAAGCTCCTGGAGATCGAGAGCCAGCTCTTCCGGCTCGGGATCTTCTCCCGGGTGGACGCCGAGATGACCCGGCTCGGTCTCGGCTTCTCCCAGCGCGACGTGCTGATCCGGGTGGAGGAGGGGAGGTCCCGCCGGCTCACCTACGGCGTGGGCTACGAATACGACGGCCAGGGCAACCCCCGCGGCCTGCTCGGCTACACCGACAACAACGTGCTCGGCCGCGCCTACAGCCTGCGGGCCGACCTGCGCCTCTCGCAGCGCGACAGCCGCTTCCGGCTCGTCTTCGATCAGCCCTACGTCTGGCAGCTCCCGATCACCCTCACCTCGCTGCTGTTCTGGGAGGACGAGACGCGCCTCGACAAACCTTACGAGGTGACGCGCTACGGCGCCCGCACCGAGGCGTCGCGCACCTTCGGGAAACGCCGGGTGAGCTTCGGCCTCGACTACCGCCAGGTCGAGCTGAACCTGGAGCCGGGACTCGCCCTGAGCGACGTGGACCGGCAGGACCGCCCCTACCGGCTCGCCAGCCTGGTGCCGAGCTTCTTCTGGGACCGGCGGGACGACCCGCTCACCCCGACCCGCGGGTGGAGCTCGCTGCTGCAGCTCCAGTACGCCTTCCCGGTGCTCGACGCCGACGCGGAGTTCCTGAAGACCTTCGCCCAGCAGACCTGGTACCGCCCCCTCGGCCGCTTCGGCGTCTTCGCGTCCAGCCTGCGGATCGGCGGCATCGAGCCTTTCCAGAAGCTCGCCGGCGGCGACCCCAACCTGCCCGACGACCTGCCGAACAGCGACGTCTTCATCGACGAGCGCTTCTTCGCCGGCGGGCGCAACACCCACCGCGGCTATGAGCGCGACCGCCTGGGTATCCGCAACCAGACCCTGGTCTGCCGCAAGCCGGCCGCCGAGTGCGGGCCCGGCGACTACCAGCCGGTGGGCGGCAACGGCCTGCTGCTGGTCAACCTGGAGTACCAGTTCCCGGTCGCCGGGGCCTTCGGCGGCACCGTCTTCTACGACACCGGCAACGTCTGGGCCGACTGGCGCGACATCGACTTCGGCGAGCTCAAGCCGGGGGCCGGGTTGGGGGTGCGCTATCTCTCGCCGATCGGGCCGATCCGCGGCGAGGTGGGCTGGCCGCTCGATCTCGATCCCGGGGAAGAGCGCCAGCCGGTGTACTTCCTGAGCTTCGGCACGGCGTTCTAACTTGCTCTGAGAACCGCCCGGGCAGTACACTGACTGAGAGCGCCGTCCGCGGCGCTCTCAGTCCTCCCTCGTCCGCCGGAATGCGGACGACACGTTCCGCGAAAGGTTCCTGACCACCATGTCCCACCCTGTTGCCCCCTTTGCCTCCATCGAGGCGGCCATCGAGGAGTTCCGCAAGGGCCGCTTCGTGATCATTGTCGACGACGAAGACCGCGAGAACGAAGGCGACTTCGCCATCGCCGCCGAGAGAGTCACCCCCGAGTCGATCAACTTCATGGCCAAGCATGGGCGTGGCCTGATCTGTCTCGCCATGTCGGAGGAGCGCTGCGACGAGCTGCGCCTGCCGCTGATGGTCGAGTCCAACAACTCCCCGTTCGGGACCGCCTTCACGGTCTCGATCGAGGCGCGCGGCAAGATCACCACCGGCATCTCGGCCGCCGACCGCGCCGCGACCATCCTTACCGCCATCGACCCGGCGACCGGCCCGGACGACCTGCTGCGCCCCGGCCACGTCTTCCCCCTGCGGGCCCGCAAGGGGGGCGTGCTCAAGCGCGCCGGGCAGACCGAGGCCTCGGTCGATCTCGCCGAGCTGGCCGGCTTCCGTTCGGCCGGCGTGATCTGCGAGATCATGAACGACGACGGCACCATGGCCCGCGTGCCCGACCTCACCCAGGTCGCCCGCGAGCATGGCCTGCTGATGATCACGGTCTCCGACCTGATCAGCTACCGGCTGCGCAACGAGACCCTGGTCAAGAAGATCGCCTCGCCGCGCCTGCCGACGATCTACGGCGAGTTCCGCATCCATGCCTACCGCTCGAACGTCACCGAGGAGGAGCACGTCGCCCTGGTGATGGGGGAGATCGATCCCGACATCCCCACCCTGGTGCGGGTCCACAGCCAGTGCCTGACCGGCGACATCTTCGGCTCGGCGCGCTGCGACTGCGGCCTCCAGCTCGAGCAGGCCCTCGACAAGATCGCCGAGGAGGGCCGAGGCGTGCTCCTCTATCTGTTGCAGGAGGGGCGCGGCATTGGCCTGATGAACAAGCTGCGCGCCTATGAGCTCCAGGAGCAGGGGCACGACACGGTCGAGGCCAACGAGCGGCTCGGCTTCCGCCCCGACCAGCGCGACTACGGCATCGGCGCCCAGATCCTGCGCGACCTCGGGGTCTGCAAGATGAAGCTGATGACCAACAATCCGAGCAAGTACATCGCTCTCGACGGCTACGGCCTGCAGATCGTCGACCGCGTGCCGCTGGAGGTGCCCCCCACCGACAGCAGCCGGGCCTATCTGCGGACCAAGCGCGAGAAGCTCGGGCATCTGCTGAAGCTGGTCTAGGGACCGGGTCCTTGCGCATCCTGCTCGCCACGTCGCGTTACCCCTGGCCGCCGCGGCGTGGCGACCAGATCCGCGCCGTTCAGATGCTGGATTTCCTCGCCAACGAGCACGAAGTCATCCTGCTGACTCCCGAGCCCGGTCCGGACCAGCCGCCGCCCCCCACGGGGGGGCCGTACCGCATCGAGCACTACCGTCCGGGCGGCGGCCTCGCGGTCCTCTTCGGGCTGGCCCGGGCAGTGGTCAAGAGCCTGCCGCTCCAGAGCGGGCTCTTCTTCCAGGCCGACCTCGGCCGCCGCCTGCGCGAGCTGGCCCCCCAGGCCGATCTCGGCATCCTGCAGCTCGTCCGCCTCGCCATCCACCTGGAAGACTTCGGCAAGACGCCGCTGCTGGTCGATCTGATCGACAGCCTCTCCCTCAATTTCTCCTTGCGCGCCGACGTCGACAAGGTCTGGCTGCGCCCCCTCCTGAAAATCGAGGCCCGGCTGCTGGCGATCGCCGAGCGGCGCCTCGCCGAGCGGGCGGCCGGCATGGTGGTGGTCTGCGAGCGGGACCGCCAGGCGCTCTGGAACCGCTTCCCGGCCGAGCTGTCGGCCCGGGTCTCGGTCATCCGGCTGTCCGTGCGGGAGCGCCATTTCACCCCGCCCGACGCCGCCGAGCGGCTGCGCCCGGCGGGGGACACGACCAGCCCGGTCCTCGTCATGACCGGCAATCTCGGCTACTTCGTGAACGTGGACGCGATCACCTGGTGGCTGCGCGAGGTCTGGCCGACCCTCAAGCGGCTGCGGCCGGACATCCAGGTCGTGGTGGCCGGCGACCGGCCGACCG
>DATAHG010000430.1:0-3531 GCA_036263295.1 Thermoanaerobaculia bacterium
CGTAAAGGAAACGGCCGTCACCCGGCTAATAGGGTGCCGGGCTCCGGCCGGAGGGAGACTATCATGGGGTCTTCCCCGGATACACCCGGCCCTCGGGGGCCTCGCAGGATGTGCAACAAGAAAGGGGGCGGGGGTATTCGCCGAAGTCCCAATTTGGGACTATACTCCGACTGATGCGGGTGATCGCCCTTTCCACGCTCAAGGCATTCTGGGAGGGCAACCCCGGCTTCGCGGATGTGAAGGAACCTGCCCTGGCCTGGTACCGGCACACGTTGAAAGCCGACTGGGCATCACCAGCCGATGTGAAAGCCGACTTCCGCCATGCGAGCATCCTTCGGGACGGCCGTGTCGTGTTCAACATTGCAGGGAACAAGTACCGGCTGGTGGTTTGGATCAACTACTCCTATCGGGTGGTCTACATCCGTTTCATCGGTACCCATTCTCAATACGACCTGATCGATGCGCAGGCGATCTGAGGAGAACACAATGGATA
The DNA here is from genome assembly GCA_036263295.1 of Thermoanaerobaculia bacterium. Lineage (GTDB taxonomy): Bacteria > Acidobacteriota > Thermoanaerobaculia > Multivoradales > UBA5704 > DATAHG01. The sequence goes on from DATAHG010000430.1 coordinate 494, forward strand.
TCAGACCGGTCAGGACCGAAGAAGACTATCGAGCGACCCTCAAGGAGATCGAGTCTCTGATGGCGGCTGAAGCGGGAACTCTCGCGGGAGAGCGGCTCGACGTTCTCGTGACCTTGGTCGAGGCGTACGAGCGCCAGCACTTTCCTCTCGACCTGCCCGACCCCGTGGAGGCCATCAAGTTCGCAATGGACCAGCGCGGGTTGACCCCGAAAGACCTCGAGCCGATGATCGGCCGCTCAAACCGTGTCTATGAGGTTCTCAGTCACAAGAGGCCGCTCACGCTCAAAATGATCTGGAAGCTGCACAAGGAGCTGGGCATCCCGGCGGAATGTTTGATCAAACAGCCCGACAACTCGGTAGCCGCTGCCTGAAAGACCGCGAGGCTTTATTCAAGTAGCCTGGACAATAGGCCGACAAACGTAGGAATCGCCGATGAGAGGCGCCTCGGCTGGATGACGTGCGACCACCTCCCACCCGCAATCGCGGACGATGCCGTCGAGGAACGAACGAGATAAGGTCTACTCGATCATCTCCAAGCTCTGGATGAGCCGCCGGATCACCTTGTCGTAATGGGTCGGCTTATCGTCCTTGTCCCCGGGGTAGGAGGTTGACCTCGGCGCGAGGATTTCGAGGATGGACTGATCCTTGAGCGGGACCAGGTAGTAGAAGCCGTGCTCACCGTAAGGACCGGGGGCGCCTGGAAGGACGTAGACCTCCCAGGCTCCGATCTTCTGGCGAAACGAGTCCTTCAGCAGGTCCCGGAAGGTCTCCGCCTCCGTGACCCGATACCGGTTGAGGAAGATCTGTGGCGAGTCGCTCCGCTGCAGGGCCTGGAGATCCTGCCCTTCGGCAAACCGTTTCTCGATCAGAATCGCTTCGTCAGGTGGCGTGTATTGGAGCCCACGCCTGGCCATCGATTCGGCCATCTTCCGGAAGGCCATGGAGGCCCCTTTGGGTTGGCCGACCAGGAAGCCCTCCGGGAGTTGAAAGCTCACGCCGAGGCGCTTCGATTCATGCCGAAGCTCGGCCGCGCCGGCCTGGAGGGCGAGAAGCGATCCCAGCGCGAGCGCCAGGAAGAGCCTCCGGTTCATTCAATCTCGAAGGTGATGCGCCCCGAGCGGAGGCCCGGCGGAAAGTTGCCGCCGTCATCGACCTCATACCCGAGCTGGGCGGTACCGCCGCTGCCCCCCTTCACGCGCACCCGGACCCAGTTGCCTCCGGAGCCGGTGATCTGGAGCTTGTCGCGGCCCGCCGCCACATAGAAGCTCGCCCCCACCTCCCGGTCGTCATCGCTGACGTTCCCGGCCCAGAGACCCACTTTGACTTCCTCTCCGACCTCCACGTCGATCGGCTCCGCCGGCTTGATGCCGTAGGCCGTGTCGTCCCGCTCCATGTTGATCCCTTCAACCCAGGCATACAGATTGTTCACAGCCGCATGGGCGGTGAGACAGAACGACGACAGCACCGCGCAGACAGCGAGTGCGGCGACTCCAAGGACCTTTCGCGACATGCTCGCGCTCCCCTCGAAAACGGTACGGACTATCCGGACCGGAACTGATGTGCTGCAGGATGGAGCCCGATTATACCGCAGACGCCTGCTGTCTGGCGAAGGCAGAAACTGTCCAGGGAGCCAGGGGGCCGCCGCGCCGCCGCTTCACCGAGGGCTTGTCCGTCCACCCCCTTCCCCCATTTTTAGAATATAGCGGGCCGGGAGGCTTGCGGCAAGACCCGGCCCGTGCCCTAGAGTCGCCGACCTCGGCCAGGAATGGGCGGGGCGACAGGCTTTGAAACGGCACAAGGGAGGAAGCGAATGACCAGCTATGTATTGGATTTCCAGGAGATCGACCCGGCGCAGATCGCGGCCGTCGGCGGCAAGGGCGCGCACCTGGGGGAGCTGTCGCGGATCGCAGGCATCCGCGTGCCGGCCGGCTTTTGCGTGACGACGGACGCCTTCCAGCGGATCCTGGCGGCAGCGCCGTCGATCCCGTCGATCCATGACCGGCTCGATCGGCTGTCGCTTCTGGCGCCGGACGACCGGGAGGCGATCCGCGCGCAGAGCGCGGAGATCCGCCGGACCATCGAAGAGATCGCCATCCCCGCCGATCTGGCGGCGGCGATCACCGGCGCGCTTACCCAACTCGGCGATCAACTCGGCGAGCAGGCCGCCTACGCCGTCCGCTCCAGCGCCACGGCGGAGGACCTGCCGACGGTCTCCTTCGCGGGCCAGCAGGACACCTACCTGAACGTCGTAGGGCCGGCGGCGATCCTCCAGCACATCAGCCGGTGCTGGGCTTCGCTCTTCACCGAGCGGGCCGTGACCTACCGCCTGCGCAACGGCTTCGACCACCGGAAGGTCCAGATGGCCGTGGTCGTGCAGCGGATGGTCTTCCCGCAGGCGGCCGGCATCCTGTTCACGGCCGACCCCGTCACGGGCAACCGGAAGGTCGCCTCCGTGGAGGCCAGCTTCGGCCTCGGCGAGGCCCTGGTCTCCGGCTTGGTGAACGCGGACGTCTACAAGGTGCGGGACGGCGAGGTCATCGCCAGGACGATCGGCACCAAGCAGCTTGCCATCCTCGCCTCGCCGGCCGGCGGGACGCGGGAACAGGCGATCGAGCCGGAGCGGCAGGCGCAGCCGGCGCTGACGGATGCGCAGGCCGTGCGGCTCGCGCAGCTCGGCCGGCGGATCGAGGCGCATTTCGGCCGCCCCCAGGACATCGAATGGTGCCTGGCCGCCAATGACTTGCAGGAAGGCGACTTCCAGATCGTCCAGAGCCGGCCGATCACCACCCTGTTCCCCATCCCCGAGGCCGGCGACCGGGAGAACCACGTCTACGTCTCCGTCGGCCATCAGCAGATGATGACCGACCCCTTGAAGCCCCTGGGGCTCTCCGTGTGGCAGCTCACGGCCCCGAAGCCCATGGCCGAGGCCGGAGGGAGGCTGTTCGTCGACGTCACCCAGGGCCTCGCCTCGCTGGCGAGCCGCGCGAGCCTCGTGGGCATGCTGGGGAAGTCCGATCCGCTGATCGGCGACGCGCTGC
>DATAHG010000431.1:0-2282 GCA_036263295.1 Thermoanaerobaculia bacterium
GACCCTGGACAGGCCGGGCAGGTCGGGCACGAGACCGGCGGTCCGCCCGTCGACCAGCACGGCGGCGAGCCGGGCATCCTCGGCGAGGAAGGCCAGCCGCTCCCGCGGGTAGGCCGGATCGAGCGGCACATAGGCGCCGCCCGACTTGAGCACGGCGAGCATGCCGGCGATCATCGCCGCGCGGTCGGCCAGGCAGAGCCCGACGCGCGCTTCGGGGCCGACGCCCAGCGCGATCAGGTGGTGTGCCAGACGGTTGGCTTGGCGGTTGAGCGCGCCGAGCGTAACGTCGCCCTCCGGCGTCACCAGGGCGATCCCTGCCGGCACCCGGGCCGCCCGGGCGGCGATCCAGTCCTGGAAACAGCGCTCTTCCCGGGGCTCGGCGCCGCCGTCCGCCCAGTCCCGCAGCACCTGCTCCCGCTCGGCCGGGGTGAGCAGAGGCAGCTCGGAGAGCTGGCGGTCCGGGTCCTCGACGATGCCGCGCAGCAGGGTCTCGAAGTGGCCGAGGAGGCGCTCCACGGTCGCCGGCTCGAACAGATCGGTGCGGTAGATCACGAAGGCGGCGAAACGCTCGCCGGCCTCCGCCACCAGCATGTAGAGGTCGAACATCGCCGTGTCCACCCGGCCGGACAGATCCTTGAGCTTGAGCCCGGGGATCTCCAGGTTCGAGGTCGGCGTGTTGCCGAGGCCGAGCATGACCTGGAAAAGCGGCGAGTGCGACAGGCTGCGGTCCGGGTTCAGGGCCTCGACGACCTTGCTGAAGGGCAGGGCCTGGTGGGCGAAGGCCTCGGTCGTCACCTTGCGCACCCGCCGCAGCAGCTCGCGGAAGGTGGGGTCGCCCGACAGGTCGGCGCGGATCACCAGGGTGTTCACGAAGAAGCCGATCAGCGCCTCGGTCTCGGTGCGGTGGCGGTTGGCGATCGGCGTGCCGACGCTGATGTCGGTCTGCCCGGCGTAGCGCGCGAGGAGCGTCTGCAAGGCGGCGGCGACCAGCATGAAGAGGGTCGCCCCCTCTTCCCGGCCGATGCCGCGCAGGCCTTCGGCCAGGGCCGCTCCCAACTGGATCCCCTCCTGGGCCCCAGCGAGGCTCGGCACCGCCGGACGCGGCCGGTCGGTCGGCAGCTCCAGCACCGGCGCCCCGCTGAGCTGGTCGCGCCAGTAGGAAAGCTGCCGTTCCAGCAGCTCGCCGCGGAAGGTGTCGCGCTGCCAGACCGCGAAGTCGACGTATTGCACCGGGAGATCGGGCAGCGGCGACGGCCGCCCCGCCGAATAGGCCTCGTAGAGCGCCATCACCTCGCGGACCAGGATGCCGTTCGACCAGCCGTCCGAGGCGATGTGATGGACGGTGAAGAGGAGGGCGTGCTCCGCGGCCGCGAGCCGCAGCAGGTGGACGCGCAGCACGCCGCGCCCGATGTCGAACGGGAGGAGGCTCTCCTCGGCCGCCAGGCGCACGGTCTCGGCCTCGCGCAGCTCCTCCGGCAGGCCGGTCAGGTCGGCGATCGGGATGCGGAACGGCGCCGGCGGGGCGACGATCTGGACCGGCCGGCCGCCGACCGCGGCGTAGGTGGTGCGCAGGGTCTGGTGGCGGCGCACGATCTCGCCGATCGTCGCCGCCAGATCGCCGACCCGCAGCTCCCCCTCCAGGCGCAGGCCGAGCGGCAGGTTGTAGGCCACGTTGCCGGGCTCGATCTGCTCGATGATCCAGAGACGCTCCTGCTCGAAGGACAGCGGGAAGGTGTCCCGGTTGCGCGGCTGGACGGGGATCGGCGCCTGCAGCGGATCCACCCCCTTCTCCTTGAGCAGAAGGGAGAGCAGGTGCCGTTTCCTGGCGTCCAGGCCGGCGAGCGTCTTCGAGCGTTCTTCCATTCGGGTCTCCGCGGTCAGACCTCTCCCCCGAAATCGTCGAGCGACACGCCGCGTTCGGCGAGCATGCGTTCGACCTCCTCGGGCGAAAGGTCGTCCACCTGCGCGATGAGGTCGGCGATGTCCTCCGTCCCGGCAGCCGGCCGGCCGGCGCCGATGCGCTCGGCCAGGGCCGCCGGAGTCGGGAGCTCGAAGAACTCCGGCAGTTGGACCTGCACCCCGAACCCTTCGCGGATCCGGGTGAGGACCTGGGTCGCCATCAGCGAATCGCCGCCCAGGTCGAAAAAGCTGTCGTGCGCGCCGACCTGCTCGAGGCCGAGCAGGCGCTGCCAGACCTCGGTCACGGCGCGCTCGGTGTCGGTGCGCGGCGCCACGTAGGGGTTGCGCAGGTTGGGCCGCGCGTGCAGCCCCACCTCGCCGGT
>DATAHG010000432.1:0-1978 GCA_036263295.1 Thermoanaerobaculia bacterium
AGGCCGTGCCAGATCGTCGGCAGGGAGCGGAACAGGCTGATGATGCCGCCCGCCGCCACCGCGCCGGCGCCGATGTAGAGCACGTAGGCGCCGCGGATCTCGTTGGGGCCCATCTCGGCGATCGGCACGGTGCCGGGCGCCAGCACTCCGGTCATCCCCTCGCCGAAGAACTTGATGGCGGGGATCAGCACCAGGTAGGCGAGCACGCCGCCGGCGCACATGATCGAGGCGATCCGGGGGCCGATGATGTAACCCACGCCGAGCAGCTCGGGGGAGATCTCGGCGGCGATCGAGCCCGACTTGAAGGGGGCGCCGAAGACCCGCTCCGGCACGTCCTTCCAGGCCTTGAAGGCGGCCATCAGGGTCTTGTAGACGACGCCGATGCCGAAGCCGGTGAAGATGGTCTTGGCGCCGGAGTAGGTCGCCGTGGCGGCGGGGGCGTCCGGCGCCCCTTCCACCTCGCCGGCATAGCGCGCGGCGATCGCCCGCTCCTCGTCCGAGGCGCCGGCCTTGAGCACCTCGGCGCAGGCCGTCCCCTCCGGGTACTTGAGCTTGCCGTGCTGCTCGACGATCAGGGCGCGGCGCAGCGGGATCATCATCAGGATGCCCAGCAGGCCGCCCAGCACCGAGACCAGCATGACCCGGGTGAACTCCAAGTCGAAGCCCAGGATCATGATCGCCGGCATGGTGACGCCGACGCCGAAGGCGATCGACTCACCCGCCGACCCCGCCGTCTGCACGATGTTGTTCTCGAGGATCGAGGCGCCACGGAGGCCCACCGCCGAAAACAGGCGGAAGATGGTGATCGAGATGACCGCCACCGGGATCGAGGCGCTCACCGTGAGGCCCACCTTGAGGACCAGGTAGAGCGACGAGGCGCCGAAGACGATGCCGAGCAGGGTGCCCACGATCAAGGGCAGCACTGTCAGCTCCGGGAGACGCACCTCGGCCGGGATGTACGGCCGGAAGGTGGCGGCCCGCGGCTGGTCGGGCGCGGGTCCGACGATGTCGGGGTACTCCTGCGGGGAAACTTCTTTGATCGCCATGCAGAACCTTTCTCTTAGCGAAAGAGAGCCGCGCGCCGTGGCGCCGTTAAAACGCGATTAGGCACCGGTACCCTACCACAGCGGTGCCAGGTCAGCAGGGTACCTCTGCCCTTCAGATAGAGCAACTTGGATGCCCGGCGGGCGACCGCCGTCAGACCTCGATGCCGAGCCCGGCGAGCGCCCCGCCGCCACCCCCGGTCTGGAGGCGGAGCTGGGCATAGGTGCAGGACTCCGGCTTCTTGTCGGGCCGCCAGCGCAGGAACTTGGTGCCGTGGCGGAAACGCCCCCCCGAGAAGTGGTCGTAGCGCACCTCGCAGACCAGCGACGGGCGCAACGGCTCCCACTCGGTGGACCGCCCCTGGCTCCAGCGGCTCGGCCCGCCCGGCGCCTTGCCGGTAAACCCCGGCGGCTCGATCAGCGGCTCGACGATCCCCTTGAGCTCCTGCCGTTCGGCCGCGGTGAAGCTCGACGAGAAGCCCACGTGGTCGAGATGGCCGGCGTCGTCGTACAGACCCAGGAGGAGAGAACCCACCTGGCGGCCCCCCTTCTGGGCCCAGCGGAAGCCCCCCACCACACAGTCGGCGCTGCGGATGCGCTTCACCTTGACCATGGCGCTGCGGTCGCCCGAGAGGTAGGCGGCGTCGAGCCGCTTGGCGACCACCCCGTCCAGGCCGTGCTTCCCGAGCTCGCGCATCCACCCCTCGGCCACGGCGCGGTCCGCCACCGCCGGGGAGAGGACCACGGGAGAGCCCGCCGGCAGGTCGGCGAACAGGGCTTCCAGACGCTCGCGTCGCTCGGAAAGCGGCCGGCCGGCCAGGGAGCGGCCGCGGCCGTCCACCAGCAGGTCGAAGACGAAGAGGCTCGCGGGGGTCTCGCGGGAGAGCTTGCGGATGCGGCTTTCGGCCGGATGAATGCGCTGCAGCAGGGCGTCG
>DATAHG010000433.1:0-2530 GCA_036263295.1 Thermoanaerobaculia bacterium
TCGCCGGCGTGGAGAGCCTGGAGGCGCGCACCGCCCACCTTGCCGGCCTGGGCGGATCGTACAGCACGCTGGCCGCGTACGGCGCCGGCAAAGCGAAGGTTCCGTACGAGTTCAGCCTGCTGTGGGAGCGCGCCGTGAGCGGAAGCGGCGGCGCCCCGGCCGCATCGCAGCTCACCATGTCGGCCCGCATCTTCCTTCAAGCCTGGGGCGCCGCCAAGCGCCCGCCCCGCCCCGCCGACAGCACCGCGGCCAAGCCCGTGGCGCCGCTCGACACGCGCCCGCAGACGGTGACCGACACCACGCGCCGTCCCGCCCCCATCCCCCAGCCGGCCGACACCGCGCGCCGCCAGGGCACCCCCGGCCGCGTGATCCCCAAGACTGCGCCGCCTCCAGCCACCGGCGCGCCCACGCCGCCCCCCTCTGGCGGCACCACCACCCCGCCTCCCGCGACGGACGATCGCGCGAAGCCGGAAGGCACCTGAAAACAGCGGCGGCCCCGGAAACCGAGGCCGCCGCCGTCGTTCATCCATCAAGAGAAAAATCTCACGCGGAGCCGGTAGAGTAGGGTCCAGGGATTCCCCTGGACCCCCTCGTCAAACCGGACATGCGGATTTCCCGCATCCGGCTTTCCCGGCAGGTTCACCGGTCGGCTATCGGAGAGTTGCGCGCGGACTACAGCAGCTTCAGACCCAGACGGTGGGTCAGGAAGGCATAGTAGCTCATCCCTGCCGGTGGGCGGCAGGCGCGCTGGCTCCTACGTTTGAGGTGCTTGGTCAGGCGACCGACTACGAACGCGTTGATCTTCCTGTGGGCGCGGCGCGGGTGTCCGAGGCTGAAGTAGTTGCCCCAGCCACGCAGCGACTGGTTCACCTGCTCCACCAGCTCCGGTACGGGCACGAAGCACTGCTTGGGCCCGACCATCTCCCGCATCCGCTCCTTCCGGCGTGCCACCGCCTTGTCCGAGGGCGCGACCCTGAGGAAGCGAAACCCTCTTCCGAAGCGGTCCCAGTCGTAGCCGAAGGTGTAGCCCACGAAATCGAGGCTTTCTCCGCTGCGCCGGGTCACGTTGACCACCCGGGTCTTGCTCCGGTTGATCGTGAGGCCAAGCCATCCCTCCACCACGTCTTCCACCCATTCCGTGATCCGGGGCCCGACGTAGCGCGCCATGATCACGAAATCGTCGGCGTAGCGGACCAGGCGGGCCTTCGCCCAGCTTCCCGGCCCCTCCGCCCGGTGGAAGCGCGTGTCGAACCAGTGGAGGTACAGGTTTGCCAGCAGGGGAGAGATCACTCCACCCTGGGGCGTTCCCTGCTTCGACCGGCTCACCTTCTTCCGGCCGTCTTCGCCGCGCTCTTCCACAGGTGCGTCCAGCCACATGCGGATCAGGCGCAGGACCGACCGGTCCGCCACCCGCCGCTCGAGCGCCTTCATCAGCTTCTCGTGCGGGATCGTGTCGAAGTAGCCTTGCAGGTCCGCGTCGTAGGCCGCGGTGTATCCCTCGTGCAGGTTCTGCTCGATCTGCCGGACCGCATCCTTCGCGCTCCGCCCTGGCCGGTAGCCGTGCGAGCACTCCAGGAAATCCGCTTCGAAGATGGGCTCCAGGATCAGCTTCGCTGCCGTTTGCACCACCCGGTCGCGGACCGTCGGAATGCCCAGCGGCCGCTGCCTGCCGTCGGGTTTGGGGATGTACACGCGCAGCACCGCTTGAGGACGGTACGTCTTCGCCTTCAGCGTCTGGTGCAGCTCCGCCACCAGTGCCGCCGGCCCTCCGGGTGAGCCCTCGATCTCTGCGATCGTGACCCCATCCACCCCAGCGCTGCCGCCGTTCACGGCCACCTGGGCCCACGCCGCCTCAAGCACGTCTTGCCTGTGGATCCGGTCGTACAGCGCATAGAACCGGAACCTCGGCTCCCGCTTCGCCTTCAGGTACAGCTTCTGTCTCAGCGTGAAGAGCTTCACGGGCAGGCCTCTCCCGTTGACCCCAAAGGTCTCCGGCAGCTCCTCCCCTTCTCCCGTAGTGGCGTCGTGACGCAAGCGGTCTCTCCTCGCTTCTGACTCCGCATCCAGCCGGTGGGGGCCCTTCGCTCCACGGCAGTTACCCCGCTTCCCCGCTACTACGACCCCCTCCGCCGCCCGGCCGTGCGGCAAGCGCTGGTTATGCATTCCCAGCCCCGCCCCAGGGCACGACCCCGGCACGCCGGGCGCTCTCAGGTTCCTCGACCCCTCTCTCGGTGCGCGCTGTCCCCTTCCACCCCGGAGAGCCGGATGGCTGCGCTTGCCTGTGTCTTCACCACCCGTGCTGGCTTCACCTTCTCCGACAGGCTGGCCGCTCTCATCTTTGCGTTTCGAGGCTGTTCCCGGGTTCGCTTTCGCTACGGCTCACACCGTCCGCCTCGCAGGGCTTCGAAGCTCCGCTTGCACGGCTACCCCGCCTGCTCGGCTACATGTCCCACAGGCACTTCACATGGTGAACTCCTTTCAGTTCACAAGAGAGGTCAGGCTTCGCCTGACGCACCGGAGACGCGGAGGA
>DATAHG010000434.1:0-13351 GCA_036263295.1 Thermoanaerobaculia bacterium
TTCGAAGGATGAATAACAAGCTGGACCCTCATATAAGGAGGCTCACCATGTTCGATTCCAAGAAGGCACGGGGCGCGATGAGTCTGCTGTTCGCCTTTCTCACCGTCGTCTCCCTCAGCACCACGGGCTGCCGGGTGACCCAGACGGAAGAGGGCCGGGCTCCGGATGTGGACGTCAAGGTCGACGACGGCAAGCTGCCCAAGTACGACGTGGATACGGCCGACGTCGAGGTCAAGAGCAAGGAAACCACCGTCAACGTTCCGGACGTGGATGTGAAGACCGAGAAGAAGAAGATCGAGGTCCCGGACGTCGACGTCAAGATGCCGCCCAAAGACAACAAGCCGCCGCAGCAGTAAGCGGAGCTTTTCCTGATAAGCACCTGATCTCATCCCTTGGGGCGGCCAGTGCGCCGCCCACCTCTGGCGGCATTCCGCCGCCTTGTTCGATAAAAGGCCTCCCTCCCAAAGGCTGAAACATCCCCTCCGGTGCCTCGTATAGGCCCCGGGGGGGCTGGCGTGTCCGGCCTCCGTCCTACCTGGAGGAGGAACCGTGAACCGCATCCGCACCCATTCCCGGGGTCGGCGGGCGGCGTCCGCCTGTGTGGCGGCCGCCCTCCTGGCTGGCGCCCTGGGGGCACCGGCCCCCGCCGCGGCCGCCAAGAATCCCGACTATCACTCGTTCGCCGAGGTCGAAGGGGCGCTGCAGGGCTTTGCCCGCCAGCATCCCGAGGCCCGCCTGCTCACCATCGGCCGCTCGGCCGGCGGGCGCAATCTCTATGTGCTCCAGATCGCCGCCCCCGGCGGCGCCGTCCCCCCGGACGAGCGCCCCGGCGTGTTCGTCGGCGCCAACGCGGCGGGGTATTTCAACGCCGGGACCGAGGCCGCCCTCCACCTTGCCGAGACCCTGCTCGCCGGAGCCGGCGGCGCGGAGGGCCGCAAGCGGCTCGAAACGACTACTTTTTACATCGCCCCCGCCTTGAACCCGGACGCGCAGGACGGAATGTTTGCAAACGTGCGGTCGCGGCGGGGTGGAAACTCCATGGTCCTCGACCGTGACCGCGACGGGCTGGAGGCCGAGGACCCGGCCGACGACCTGAACGGCGACGGGCGGATCACCCAGATGCGCATCCCCGACCCCACCGGGGGGTGGCTCGCCGACTCCGGCGATCCGCGCCTGATGGTGCGGGCCGACGCCATGAAGCAGCTCGCCGGGGCCTACCGCCTGGTCACCGAGGGGCGCGACGACGACGGCGACGGGGTCTACAACGAGGACGGCAAGGACGGCGTCTGGATGGACCGCAACTTCCCACACGCCTTCCCGCTCGCCACCCCCGAGGCGGGGATCTGGCCGAGCTACGCTCCCGAGACCAAGGCGGTGCTCGACTTCGTGCTGCGGCGGCGCAATCTCGCCGCCGCAGTGGTCTACGGGCCGGCCAACAACCTGCTGGCCGCGCCGCAGAGCCTCGGCGGCGGCGGCGACGCCGGCAGCCAGAAGTTCAAGGTCCCCCCGCAGGCGGCCCAGGGGCTCGGCCTGGATCCCGAGACGGAGTACACGCTCGACGAGATCTGGGAGGTGGCGCAGGACAACCCGTTCATCAAGCAGAACGGCATCACCAAGGACCAGCTCGCGCAGTTCCTCGGCACCGGCCCGGCCACCCGGGTGGACGCCGACGACCAGGCGTACCTCGACAAGCTGGGCGAGGGTTACAAGGAGCGGCTCAAGAAGGCCGGGCTTTCGGGCGACCGTCCGGGGGCGCAGTACGGCAAGGGGGGCCTGACGCCGTGGCTCTACTACCAGGCCGGCCTCACCGCCCTGGAGCTCGACGTCTGGGGCATCCCCAAGGCGGAGAAGAAGGCCGAGGCGGGGGCCAAGGACGAGGCTCTCACACCCGACAAGGTGGCGGCCATGACCTCCGAGGAGATGCTCGCCGTCGGCGAGGAGAAGATCGCCGCCTTCCTCAAGGAGAACAAGGTGCCCCCGCAGTTCGGGGCGAAGCAGGTGATGGACGCGCTGCGCGGCGGCCAGCTCACCCCCAAGGCGATGGTGGACCGCATGAAGCAGATGGGCGCGGGCGGCGGCAGCGGCTCCGGCAATCCCGGCGGGGCCGGCGGGGCGGGCGGGGCGGCGACAGGCAATGAGCGCGAGCGCGAGGTCCTCGCCTGGATCGACCAGAACCGCCCCGACGGCTTCGCGGCCTGGCAGGCGGTGACGCTGCCGGACGGCACCCGGGCCGAGGTCGGCGGGCTCGATCCGTTCGTCGAGATCGCGCCGCCGGGCGCGGCGCTGCAGCCGGCGCTCGCGGCCCACACCGAGACCGTCCTCGACCTCGCCGGCAAGCTGGCCCGGGTCGAGCTGGTCTCCCTGGAGTCGAAGGACCTGGGGGGCGGCCTCTACCGCGTCCGCGCGGTGGCGGCCAACCGCGGCTACATGGCGACCCACACCAAGATGGACGCCCGGGCGCGGGCCCATCTGCCGGTGCGCCTGGAGCTGCGCACGGGCGACGGGGTCGAGCGGATCCCGACCGGCACGCCGGCCGCCACCTCCGAGCGGCTCGAAGGCACCACCGGGACGCTGGCCGGCGAATGGCTGGTGCGGGCCCCGCGGGGCGGCCAGGTCACCGTCGAGGCGCTCACGGAGAACGCGGGGCGCGACCGCAAGACCGTTTCGATCGGAAAGGGGAAGTGAACGTGCGTACGATGAGACACCTTCCGGGCCTCCTCGCCGGAGCGGCTTTGGCGGTCACCTCCCTGCTCCCTCTCGCCCCGGCCTTCGCGGCTCCCGCCCCGGCGAAATCGCCGGAGCCGTTGCGTGCCGCGGCCACGCCGCCGCAGCCGACCTTCGACCGCGTCCACCCCTATGAGGAGATCGTCTCCTACCTCAAGGGCTACGCCGCGGCCTATCCGAAATGGACCCGCCTCGAAAGCATCGGCAAGAGCGGCGAGGGGCGGGACCTCTGGATGATCACGATCACCAATCCCGACACCGGGCCGGAGATGGGCAAGCCGGCCATGTACATCGACGGCAACACCCACGCCAACGAGGTGCAGGGCACCGAGACGGCGCTCTATACGGTCGACTTCCTGCTCAAGAATTACGGCAAGCTGCCGCGCGTCACCGAGCTGCTCGACCGCGCCGTTTTCTATGTGCTGCCGGTGGTCAACGCGGACGGCCGCGCGGCGTGGTTCGGAAAACCTTCCAATGCCTCGTATCCGCGCACCGTCATGGTGCCGGTGGACGACGACCGCGACGGCCGGGTGGACGAGGACGGCCCCGACGACCTCGACGGCGACGGGGTGCTCACCGAGATGCGCAAGAAGGTGCCGCTCGGCCAGGGCACGCACCGGCTCGATCCCAAGGATCCGCGGATCCTCGTGCCGGTGGGGCCGGAGGAGCTCGGCGACTACCTGTCGCTCGGCGACGAAGGGTCGGACGAGGACGGCGACGGCCGGGTCAACGAGGATTCGGTCGGCTACGTCGATCCGAACCGCACCTACGGCTATCTCTGGGAGCCCGAGTACGTCGAGAGCGGCGCGGGCCCCTATCCGCTGTCGATTCCCGAAAGCCGCGCCATCGCCCTGTGGGGGATCGCGCATCCCAACGTGGCGGCTCTCCAGAGCTACCACAACAGCGGCGGCATGATCCTGCGCGGCCCCGGGGCGAAGAGCGATCCCCCCTATCCGCCGCAGGACATCAAAGTCTACGACCTGATCGGCAAGGAGGGGGAGAAGACGCTCCCCGACTACAAATACCTGATCAGTTGGAAGGACCTCTACACCGTCCACGGCGCCACGACCGATCACTTTTACGGTTTGCACGGCGTCATCGCCTTCACCAACGAGCTGTACGCCGGCGCGCTGGAGGACATCAACCACGACGGCACCACCACCGACGAGGAGCGCATCCGTTTCAACGACGTGATCGCGCTCGGCCGGCAGTTCGCGGATTGGAAACCTTTCAAGCACCCGCAGTACGGCGACGTCGAGATCGGCGGCTACCGCCAGGACGTGGGTCGCGTGCCGGAGGGCTGGTTCCTGCAGCAGGAGGCGCACCGCAACAACGCGTTCGTGCTCTTCCACGCCTATCACCTGCCGCGGCTGTCGATCGGCGAGGTGACGGTCAAGAAGATGGGCGACCGGCTCTGGCGCCTGGAGGTGCCGGTGCTCAACGACCGCGGCATCCCCTCGATGACGGTGCAGGCGCGCACCAACAAGCTGCACCGGCCCGACATCGCGACGGTGGCGGGGGGCCGGGTGGTCGCCAGCGGCCTGATCGACGATCCGTTCCTCAACAAGATCACGATGCAGGACCACCGTCCCGAGCGGCTGATGGTGCCCGGGGTCAACGGGCTCTCGACCCGCACCCTGCTGTTCCTGGTCGAGGGGGACGGCGAGGTGACGGTCCAGTACGACAGCCTCAAGGGGGGCAAGCTGGCGAAGAAGGTGGCCCTGCGGTAGGGCGGGGAGAGCGGGGCCGGCCCAGACGGGCCGGCCCCCGGCTTCCCGGTCTCACTGCGCCGGCATCATGCTGCCGAGGATCGCGAGCGCGAGCAGGAGCAGGCCGAACACGATCCCGACGATGTTGAGGACGCTGAACCGGGTGTTGGGATCGTGATGAGGGGCGGCTTGCCGGTTCAGCTCGTTGACGGTCTTCTGGATGACCATCAGCGGCCAGACCGCCAGCAGGGCGACGATCCAGAGCGGACCCTCGGTGAGCCGCGACGCGATGTTGCCGCCGATCGTCAGGCAGACCCAGAGGACGGCGTAGGAAGTCAGCGAGTTTTTCGGCGTGACGTCGTAGCGGGCGCAGTCGCGCTCGATGTTCTCGGCCAGTTGGCGGCAGAAGAACACCGCGAAGAATCCGCGCCAGAAGGGCATGATGTCCGACTGCTCGCGAGCCTTGACGAGCTTCCAGTTCTGGTAGAACCAGTAGACCTCGTAGAGGCCGAAGGTGGCCAGCCCGAGCAGGAACAGCTTGACGCCGGACACGGCAAAGAAACGCGGGGTCGCCTGGTCCGCGGACACGCCGACCGCCGGAACGCCGGACAGGTCCGCCGAAGGCGGGGCATACGGATTGATCTCGAGCATCTCTCCTCCTTGAAGGCGATGGGACGCGGGTTTACCTCCAGGTGTCGGCGGCCGGAATTTGATTTCAGGCTCAGGCCCGGTGGTGGTCGGCGCGCCAGCGCTGAATCAGCTTCTTGATCTCGTCGCGCCCGGTGATGCGCTGGTCGAGGACGCGGCGGGCGAGCTCGGCCACCTCGTCGTCATGGGCGAAGCGGAGGGCGACGAGCTGGCCGGCGGACAGCTCGGAGAGGCGCGGCTTCAAGTCGGCCGGCACCAGGTTCTGTAGGCGCAGTTGCTCTTCGAGACGGATGACGCGGTCCTGGACCTTCAGGGCGAAGAACCGGGCGAAGAGGTAGACGGCGATCAGGGCCGCCGCCACGAGCACGGCGAGCAGCCGGTCGAAGACCGGCACTTCCGGCAACCCGCGGAACAGCCGGTAGAGCGCCCAGATCAGGTTGAGCAGCAGCACGGGCCCGGTGACGAAGTGATACAGCGGGATGAACTTACGGTGATTCGCGAAGCTCTGTTCGGTCGCACTGGCCATGGCGGCAGGGCCTCCTGGAGCGGTTCGACGGCAAACCGGGGTTGAGAGTTGTGCAGGGATTCTACCCCAGCCCGGACGGACGGGCTCGGGGATCAGGAGCTTCCAGTAGACTGTGACCATGCGAAACGACGAGACCCTCGCGGAGCGGGAAGTGCCCGCCGCCGCCAGCGATACCGGCGATGCCAGGGAGTGGGACTCCGCGGTCGAGCGGCTCCTGGAGGAGTATTTCGAGACCAATCCGGTGTTCGCCGCGGGCGCCGGGCGGCACGAGTTCGACGGCCGCCTCCCCGACTGGAGCGCCGAAGGGCTGGAGCGCGAGGGGGTCTGGTTGCGGCGGCAGCGGTCGCGGATCGAGGCGTTCGACCCGGCGGGGCTCGACGAACGGCGGCGGATGGAGCGCAAGCACCTCCTGGCCCAGCTCGACGCCGACCTGTTCTGGCTGGAGGAGGCCGAATGGCCCTTCCGCAATCCGATCTATTACTCCGGCGCCCTCGATCCCAATCTCTATCTGACCCGCGAGTATGCCCCGCTGGCCGACCGCCTGCGGGCCTACACCCGTTTCGCCAGCGAGGTGCCCCGGGCCACCGCCCAGTTGCGCGCCAACCTGCGGACGCCGATGCCGCGCACCTACGCCCGGATCGGCGAGATGTCGTTCTCGGGCCTCGCCGGCTATTGCGAGAAGGACGTCCCCGGCATCTTCGCCGCGGTCGAGGACGCCGATCTCCAGCGCGACTTCCGGCAGGCCAACGCCGCGGCGGTCGAAGCCTTCCGGGATCTCGGGCTCTGGTTCACCGACCGCCTGGCCGACGGGACCGAGGACTTCCGCCTCGGCGCCGACCTGTTCGCCCGCATGCTGTCGCGCACCGAGCAGGTGGACGTCCCCCTGGCCGAGCTGGAGGAGGCCGGCCGGCGCGACCTGGAGCGCAATCTGGCCGCCCTGGCGGAGGCCTGCGCCGCCTACGCCCCCGGGCTCTCGGTCGCCGAGTGCCTGGAGCGGGTGCAGGCCGAGAAGCCGGCCGGCGGACCGGTCGAGGCCGCCCGCCGCCAGCTCGCCGGCCTGCGCGAGTTCCTCGAGCAGACCGGGCTGGTGACCATCCCCGGCACCGAGCAGGCGCGGGTCGAGGAGTCCCCCCCCTACCAGCGCTGGAACGCCGCCTACATCGACATCCCGGGGCCGTTCGACCGCCATCTGCCGTCGATCTACTACATCTCGCCGCCCGATCCGGCCTGGTCGGCCGAGGAGCAGGCGGCGTACCTCCCCGGCGAGGCGGATCTCCTGTTCGTCACCATCCACGAGATCTGGCCCGGCCACTTCCTGCAGTTCCTGCACTCGAACCGGGCGGAGTCGCCGGTCGGGCGGCTGTTCGTGGGCTACGCCTTCGCCGAGGGGTGGGCCCACTACTCCGAGGAGCTGATGCGGGAGGCCGGCTTCGGAGAGGGGGATCCGCGCACCCAGATCGGTCAGCTCCAGAACGCCCTGCTGCGCAATGTGCGCTATGTGGTGGCGCTGGGGATCCACACCGGCGAGATGACGCTCGACGAAGCCGAGAAATTGTTCCGCGAGAAGGCTTTCCAGGATGCCGCCAACGCCCGCCAGCAGGCCGCCCGCGGCACCTTCGATCCGGGCTACCTCAATTACACCCTGGGCAAGCTGATGGTCCGCAAGCTGCGGGAGGACTGGACCGCTCCGCGCGGCGGGCGGGCCGCCTGGCGCGAGTTCCACGACCGCTTCCTGAGCTTTGGCGGCCCGCCGATCCCGCTGGTGCGGGAGGCTCTGCTGGGCGAGTCGGCCGGCCCGGTGCTCTGAGCCCGGCTTGCCTGCCCGGTGGCCGGGCAAGCTTAAAATTTCCGCGGCAACCTTGCCGCGGTTTTCAGAAGGTTGCCGCGCCGTTCAGAACCTTGCCGCAGTTTTCAGAAGCTTACCGAGCCGTTTAGAAGCTTGCCGCGGTTTTCAGAAGCTTGCCGCGCCGTTCAGAACCTTGCCGCGGTTTTTAGAAGCTTACCGGGCCGTTCAGAAGCTTGCCGCAGTTTTTAGAAGCTTGCCGCGCCGTTCAGAACCTTGCCGCGGTTTTTAGAAGCTTGCCGCGCCGTTCAGAAGCTTGCCACGGTTTTTAGAAGCTTACCGCGCCGTTCAGAAGCTTGCCGCGGTTTTCAGAAGCTTACCGAGCCGTTCAGAACCTTGCCCGGCGATCGGGCACCCGTCGGAAGCCCGGGCGGGGGCGCCCTCTCCCGCGAAGCGGGGGAGGGTCGGGGAGGGGGCGGTGCCCCTCCAAGGAAACCGCCCGCAGCCTCCGCCGGCCGGGGTTGAAACCCCGGCCTACTGGGATTCAGCCCCTACCGGGGCTGGGTTTGTTTCAGGATCGCGGCGGCGCGGTCCAGCTCGCGGCTGAAGCCCGTGATCACCTGGGCCGTGATCTCGATCTGCTCGCCGGCCTCCTTCCACTGGCGCTGCTCGATCGCCTCGCGCACCGTCGGCAGGGTCTTGACCCCGTAGCCGGTGTAGAAGCCGGGGGCATAGATGTGGTGGACGTACCAGGGGCGGCGTGGCAGCCCCTCCTTGCGGGTGAGCGCCCGCTCGGTTTTCATCAGGATGGCGTCGAGCCGCTTCTGGGACTCGACCGGCAGGGCGCGGCCGTCCGCCGTGGCGCGCTGGAGCGCCTTCTCGTAGGCCTTGGTGCTGACGTCGAGCGCCGCGACGGCGTTGCGCAGGGGGGCGAAGTTGAGATAGGGCACGGAGTCGAGCGCCTGCGGCGCCACCCAGGTCTGGGTCGGGTCGTCGAACGCCTTGAAGGTGCCCTCCTCCAGCCGGAGGTTGCGCTCCACGGTGTCGTCGCGCATCGTGTCGGCGAGCTTCATGACCTCGTCGGCGTAGCGCTCCACGGCGGTCTGGAAACGCCCGAACTCGAAGGGCAGCACGTCGGCCTCGGCCAGGCGCAGCACCAGGCGGCCGCCGGTCTTCGCCAGGGTCACGCCGTACTCGAAGGTGGGATCCTCGAAGCGCTGGTAGTGGTCGATCGAATCGTAGATCGAGTGGTACTGGCCGTACTCCTCTTCTCCGCCGTAGCCGATGTTGAGCGAGGCAATGCCGAGGTGCTGGAGGAAGGGGGTGTAGTCCGACCCCGAGCCGAGCGGATAGATGCCGAAGGACTTCTTGTCGCGCGCCTCCTTGCGGGCCTCGGGTGTGCCGGTGAGGATGTTCGAGGCGCGGTAGCGCTCCCCCACGCTGATCCCCTTCTGCGGGTCGGGGACGTCGGCGGCGACCTGGTTCACCAGCTCTTCCAGGGTGTGCGAGCCGCCGGCGTCGAGGAAGCCGCGGGCGTTGCTGTCGGAGTTGATGTAAACCGCGGCGTGCTCGCGCAGGAGATCGGCGTGGGTCTCCGCCCATTCGGTCGAGCCGAGCAGGCCGGGCTCCTCGGCGTCCCAGGCGGCGTAGACGATGGTGCGCTTGGGCCGCCAGCCGCTCTTCGCCAGCTCGCCCACGGCCTTGGCCTCGGCGAGCAGGGCCACCATGCCGCTCACCGGGTCGTTGGCGCCGTTCACCCAGGCGTCGTGGTGGTTGCCGCGCACGATCCACTGGTCCGGCCGCTCGGACCCTTTCAGGGTGGCGATGACGTCATAGGCGGAGACCAGGTTCCAGTCGAAGGCGAGCTGCAGATGGACCTTGGCGGGGCCGGGACCCAGCCGGTAGGGGATCGGCAACGCGCCGCGCCAGGCGGCCGGCGCCAGCGGCCCGCCGACCGCCTTGAGCAGCGGCAGGGCGTCGGCGTAGGAGATCGGCAGCACCGGGATCTTCGTCAGGGTCGGGGCCTTGTCGCGGTCGAGCCGGCGGGCGTCGGCGGTGGCGCCGATGCCGGGGGTCAGCGGATCGCCCGGGTAGGTCGGCATGTCGGCCACGGAGCCGCGCTGGGCCCCCTGCTCGGGGCGCCACCCCCCCTTGGGATAGACGTCGCCCTGGGTGTAGCCGTCGTCGCGCGGGTCGGAGTAGATCAGGCAGCCGACGGCGCCGCGCTCGGCCGCCACCTTGGGCTTGATGCCGCGCCAGGAGCCACCGTAGCGGGCGATCGCGATCTTGCCCTTGACGTCCACCCCGCGGCGCGCCAGCTCGTCGTAGTCGGCCGGGACACCGTAGTTGACGTAGACCAGGTCGCCCGTCACGTCGCCGTCGATCGAATAGGCGTTGTAGGTGGGGAGCTGCTCGGCGGTCTGGCCGGAGGTCGAGTCCTCGGGGAGCGGCGTCTCGGTCAGGGACGCGACGAAGCGCTCGGGGGCGATCATCTCCACCTTCCGCAGCTTCGGGGTCGGGAAAAGCACCCGGAATTCCTCGATGCGGGTGTCGTACCCCCAGGAGCGGAACAGGCCGGCCATGAATTCGGCGTTCTCCTTGCCGTGCGGCGAGCCGACGTGGTGGGGGCGGCCGGCGAGCTGGCCCATCCAGGCCTTGAGGTCGGCGGCCTGGAGCTGGGCGTCGAAACGGGCCTCCAGGGCGCGCTCGCCAACGGCGCGCTGGGAGCTGAAGCCGAGCAGGGGGGCGGCCGATTCGGCGGCTCCGTGGGCCGCCGCGGCGGCGGAGAGAAGGACGATCGGCAAAAGGCGGGGCAGGACTCGGGACATGGCGCGATGGATCCCTCCGGCGGGACACCCCGCCTGTCTTGGTTCAAAGGACGCCGAGCATTCTACTCCCGGCCCGGCGGCGAGGGATCTTCGATATCCTCCCTCCGGCCGGGGAGGGAGAGCGGTGGGCAAATCGATTGCATGTCGGAGACCCCAGATGTCTGACGATCCTCGAGCTGACTCCGGAGGCCGCTCGCGCGCCTTGAGCATCGAGAGCCTGCGGTGGGCTCTGGGTTTTTTCTGCGCGTTCAGCGGGGCGTTCGTCCTGATCGCCCCGCACCACTTCCGCGCCACCCCCTACGAAGCCCTGCGGCTCTATGCCCCGTGGTGGGGCTGCCTGGCTCTGCTCGCCGGCGTGATGCTGCTCGGCACCGCGATCCTGGGCCTGCGGCGCCCGTTCGCGCTGGCGGCCCACGGCGCGGCGGGAGCGGCCCTGCTCTCCCTGGCCGCCAGCTTCGCGCTGACGTCATCCTGGACCGGCGCCAGTGCCTATTCGACACTCGGGCTGGGGGTTCTGGCGGCCGTCTTCCTGACCCGGCGCGACCCCGCGATGCCCGAGCCCGAGGGGGACCTGTTCGCTCTGCTGATGGGACTGCTCGGCACGGTCAACGGGGTGATGCTCCTGTCGGGAGCGCTCTCCCAGCCGCCCTTCGACGCGGTCCGCGCCTACCTGCCCGGGCTCGGGCTGGCCCACCTCCTGACCGGTCCGCCTCTCGTCCTGGCGCAGCTCTTCCCCGGGCGCTCCCCGCGGCTGCGCTGGCTGATCCACCTCCTGGGCGGGCTGGCGCTGGTGAGCTACGGGACCCTGGTCTCCATCCCCATCCGCCTGTGGACCGGCATCGCGCTCTACGTCGTCTGCGGTGCCGCCGTGGCCGTCCTCCCCTGGTTGCGCCGGTGGCTCGGCAGCCTCGATTCGGCGTCACTGCGGACCCGGCTCGCCTTTTCGCTCGCCACCGCGGTCTCGGTCGCCCTCGTCATGACCGCCGCGGTCGCCACCTACCAGGAGGAGGCCCTGGCCGAGCGGCAGGTGATCGACGCCCGGCAGATCGAGGCGTTCGCCGTCGCCCGCAACATCGCCGACTTCGTCAATCTGAGCGGCTCGCGCACCGCCGTCCTCGCCTCTCTGCTCGGCCGCCCCGGCCAGCCCGGGGAGCAGCAGGAGCTGCTCGGCTCCGCCCTCGCCGCCTACAAAGAGGTGACCGCGTTCGCCACCCTGGACCGGGCCGGCAATCTGATCGCGGTGGCCGGCCGCATGCCCCCCGACGCGGTGCCGGTCCTGCGCGGCTGGGCGCGCGAGCGTCTGCGCCGCCCCGATTACCAGGTCGAGGCCCGGATGCCGGAAGGGATCGATCCCCCCCTTCTGCTCATGAGCATGCCGGTGGTGACGGCCGGCAATACCGTCCCCGGGATGGTGGCCGCCGTGGTCGACGCCGATTCGCTGGCCCAGCGCATCTCCCGCCCGAATTCGAATGTCTACCTGGCCGATGGATCCGGCCGGCTGATCACGCGCTGGGAGACCACCCCGCTGGAGGAGCTGCCGAAGGATTGGGACCGCGACGTCAAGGCCAGCAATCAACTGCCGGCCCGGGAGAGGCTGGCCGCCTTCGCTCCGGTCCCCGGCATGGCCTGGGCCGTGGCGGTGGAGCGCTCCCGCGACGAGGCCCTGGCCGGCGTCCACCGTGGCCGGGACCTCGCCTTCATCCTCCTCCTGCTCCTGATCCCGCTGGCGGTGGTGGGGGGCAAGGTGGTGGCGCGGCGGATCGCCCAGCCCCTGCGCTCCCTCTCCGACGCCGTGGGAGGACTGACCGACGGGGACCTCTCCTCCCCCCCGGCGACGCCGCTGGAGGTCAGCGGCATCACCGAGGTGGACCGCCTCTCCGCCGCCTTCGGCGAGATGCGCGAGCGCCTGGCCCTGCGCACCCGGGAGGGCGAAAGGCTGGCCGGAGAGCTGCGCGCCCGCAACGAGGCCCTCACCGACTCCGACCGCCGCAAGGACGAGTTCCTCGCCATGCTCGCCCACGAGCTGCGCAACCCGCTCGGCGCCATCGCCAACGCCTCCTACCTGCTGGAGCAGGTCGGCCCGGACAGCCCGCAGGGGGGGCGCTCGGTCGCCATCATCCGCCGCCAGATCCAGCATCTGGTGCGGATGGTGGACGACCTCCTCGACGTGTCGCGGATCACCCGGGGGAAGGTGGAGCTGCGCCGCGAGCCGGTGGATCTGCGCGAGATCGTCCACCACGCGGTGGACACCGCCCGCCCGCTGATCGAAGCCAAGCGGCACCGGATCGAGGTGACGCTGCCGCGCGAGCCGGTCCCGCTGGTCGCCGACATCACCCGGCTGGAGCAGGTGCTCTCGAACCTGTTGCGCAACGCCGCCAAATACACCGACGACGGGGGGCAGATCTCGGTGGCGGTCCGGCGCGCCGGCTCGAACGCCGTGCTGTCGGTCCGCGACAACGGGATCGGCATCGCGCCGGACCTGCTGCCCCGGATCTTCGACCTCTTCACCCAGGGGGAGCAGAAGATCGACCGGGCCGGCGCCGGCCTCGGCATCGGCCTCACCCTGGTGCGCAGCCTGGTCGAGTTGCACGGCGGCAGGGTCGAGGCGCGCAGCGACGGCCCCGGCCGCGGCAGCGAGATCGTGGTCACGCTGCCGCTCGCCGCCGCCGGCGCCGATGCCGTCACTACTACCGAGCTGGTCGCGGCCGGCGGTCCTCAGTACCGGCCGACCAGCCCCAGCGACCAGACCCGGCCGCGGGCCAGCGACGCCACCTCGTCGGCCGAGTCGCGGTAGCGCCGGTCGCTCAGATTGCGGCCGATCAGCCGCAGCTCCAGCTCCTCGGTCAGGCGCCAGCCCGCCCCGGCGTCGAACGTCGTGAAACCGGGCCGGAACACCTCGGTCGGGCCGGGGCGGTCGTCCTCGGTATAGGCCAGGGTGCGCAGGTAGGCGAAGCCGCGCTCCGCCGCCCAGCGCAGGGTGGCCGAGCCCCCGGGCGCGGCGATGTTGTCGATCGCCGAGCCGTCCTCCCGGATCTCGCCGCGCGCCAGCGCCGCCGCGATCTCCAGGTGGAAGCCCGCCCCGAGCGGCGTCTGGGCCTCCAGCTCCACCCCGCGGATCTCCGCCTCGCCGCGG
>DATAHG010000435.1:0-1853 GCA_036263295.1 Thermoanaerobaculia bacterium
CGCTCAGGAACGCCCCTCCGAGCGCGACAACCAGTAGCAGGCGAGCGGCGCCGGAATCTTCAGGATGGCGGTTTCGATCTTGCCGGGAAACGTGACCACCCCGAAGTCGGAAATCTGTCGAGTGATCACGTAGCCGCGCGGGATCTCCTTCTCCTCGCAGAGCAGACGGAGACCCTTGAGATCGCTCTCCAACACCGGGCTCTGGCTGTACTTGACCTCGAACGGGATCAGCCGGAGGTTAACCTCGGCCAGAATGTCCACCTCCAAGCTCTTGCGGCCCCGCCAGTAGGTGAAGCTCACCCCGGTCTGGTAGTAGCGGGCGAAGACGTGCTTGAAGAACGCGGTCTCGGCCGCCGCACCCAACCGGATCGCGTCCTCCAGCAGCGACCGGCCCTTGAGCAGGACACCCCCGGCAATGGCGGGGTCGGCCAGATAGATCTTGAATTTCCCGCGCAGGATCTCCTTGCCGTAACCATAAGGGGCGAGGCGGTAGACCAGGTGGGCGGCTTCCAACAGGTCGATGAAGCGGTTGACCGTCGGCTTCTTGAGCCCGAGCTGGGTGCACAGGGTCTGGATGTCCAGCAGGCCGCCGTCGTGCAAGCAGAGATAGAGGAACGTCCGTTCCAGCTCGAGAACGCGGCGGACTCCGAAGAGGGCCGTCATGTCCCGCTTCAGCACCTTGTCGACGATGTCCTCCCGCAGCAGCTTCTGGGCGAGGGTGACGCTCTCGATCCGGGCCGTCTGGGGAAACCCTCCGCGGAGCAGGTACTCGTGAAAGTGGGCGACCAGGGGGCGCGCCGTCTCCCCCGCGCGAATCAGGTCCGCCGGGCTCCACGCGAAGATCTCGGCGAGAGAGTCCACCTCCGGAAGGTTGGGCAGCCGGATGTTCTGGATCTGCAGGTACTCGGCGAAGGACAGGGTGGCCAGGCGGATGGTGTGCCATCGGCCGACGCCGGATTCCAGGCTCTCGGTTTCCAGGGGAACTGCGGAGCCGGTGACCGCGATGCGGGCGCGCTTGTCGAAGTCCACCTGGTGCTTGAGCCAGGTCTGCCAGCCCTGGGTGTACTGAATCTCGTCAAGGAGAAGGTACTCGGTCTCTTCGGAGCGCGGCTGGATCTCCCGCCAGGCGTTGAGCACCCCCTCCAGTCCGATGAGCTTGAGCAAGGGGTGGTCGAACGTTGCATAGACGATGCGCTCGGGTTTGACTCCGCGGGCCAGCAGCTCCCCGACAGCCTGGAGGAGGAGGGTGGTTTTGCCGACCTGGCGGGCGCCGCTCAGCAGGATGGCGCGTGGCGCCGGCGGATCCGCCAGCCAGAGGAACAGCTCGGAGAAGGCCGTCCGCCGCCAATCGGGGAGGTCGCGGACGGCACCGGATTCCCACCAGGGGTTGTACTGCCTGAGGACTGAAAAGATCTCTTGTGGGGGGGCTATCATGCTTATTGCCTCCGAATAAGGTAAGTATACTTTACCTATTCGACGCCAATAAGGTCATTTGGCCTCTCTAGGGGATCAAAACCACCTCGCACCCTGCCCCGGCCGGGGCTCCCCCCGCCCCGGCCCGGACCCGCACCAGCGCCGTTCCGTGCGCGTAGGCGGCGAGGTCGTGCGATCCGCGGGGCGGGTAGGGGGTGACGTGAGCGGCGCCCTCCCGGAAGGCAACCTCGGCGGGGAGGAAGCGGTCGCGCGGTCCGGCCGCGGGGAGGGGAGCGGCCAGCACGCCAGGGAGGGCCGGCCACCAGTGAGCCTCCCGTCCCATCAGAAGTTGGAGGGCCGGGCGGACGAACAGCCAGAAGCTCACCATCACCGAGGCCGGGTTGCCCGGCAGCCCGAAGACGACCCCGTTTTCATGGGTC
>DATAHG010000436.1:0-4967 GCA_036263295.1 Thermoanaerobaculia bacterium
CTGTGTGGAGAACGGCCATGACGATCTTCGACCTGGAATCCGAAGTCCTCAAGCTCGCCCCCAAAGACCGGGCCCGGATCGCGCAGCGCCTGCTCGAGAGCCTCGACACGCTTTCCGAGCCGGAGATCGAATCCCTCTGGCTGGATGAGGCGGAACGCCGGGACCGGGCCCTCGACGCGGATCCCAGCCGCGCCATCCCGGCCGACGAAGTGCTGCGCGAAGCCCGCTCCCGCCTCTCGTGATCCAGAACGTAACGTTTTCCCCGGAAGCCCGAGAGGAGCTTTTCGAGGCGATCGATTATTACGGTTCGGAGAGCCCGGGGCTCGGGATCTCCTTCCTCGCTGCTGTCACACGCGCTCTGGATCAGATCCAACACTTCCCGGAGTCCGCTCCAGTCGCACGCGGCAGCTCTCGAATCAAGCGCCTCCCGCAGTTCCCTTACAGCCTGGTGTACTCACTGCGGCCCGGCAGGATCCGGATTCTGGCCGTGATGAGTCAGAAGAGACGGCCCTTCTACTGGTGGGGACGGGATTGACTCGGCCACGGCCGAGCCGGCTTTGACGCTCCCGGGCTCCTGCACTACCTTGAGGGCATGGAAAGAATGAGAATCGCAATCCTGGGAGCGGGCGGCGTGGGCGGGTACTACGGCGGGGCCCTCGCCCGCGCCGGTCATTCTGTGGCGATGCTGGCCCGCGGGGCCCATCTCGACGCCTTGCGGGAGCGGGGGCTGGAGGTGCGGACTCCGGAGGGGACCTTCAACGTGGCGGTCGAGGCGGCCGGCGACCCCGCCGCGCTCGGGGCGGTGGACCTCGCGGTGGTGGCGGTCAAGAGCTATTCGCTGCCGGAGATCGCGCCGGCGGCGCGGCTCCTGGCCGAGGCCGGCGCCGTCATCCTCCCCCTGCTCAACGGCGTGGAGGCGGCCGACCGGCTGGTCGAGAGTGGCGTCCCGGACGGCCAGGTGCTCGGCGGCCTCACCGAGATCAGCGCGGTGCGGGTCGGCCCGGGGATCGTGGAGCGCCGCAGCTCGTTCCAGCGCGTGGTGGTGGGAGAGCGGGCCGGCGGGACCTCCGAGCGCTGCGAGCGCATCGCGGCGGCCTTTCGCGAGACCGGGGCGGAGGCCCGGGCGTCGGCCGACATCACCGCCGACCTGTGGCGGAAGCTCGCCTTCATCTCCACCATGGCCGCGGCCTGCGGACTGGCCCGCTCGCCGGTCGGCCCGATCCGCGACCGGCCGCTGGGGCATCTGCTCATCGAGCGCGCCGTCCGCGAAGTCCTCGCCGTCGGCCGCGCGCTGGGGATCGATCTTTCCGGCGAGGATGAGACGCGGATCCTCGGGTTCGTTGACTCCATGGCTCCCGGCCTGAAACCGAGCTTTCTCCTGGACGTGGAGGCGGGAGGCCCGACGGAGATCGACGACCTGAGCGGGGCGGTCTCTCGGCTCGGCCGGAAAGCCGGCGTCGAGACGCCGGTGCACGACGTGGCCGCGGCGGTGTTCGGGAAGAGCTGACCGGCCTCGCTCAGGCCGGCGACAGAGAATCGATCAGATTTTTGAGCACCGCGAAGTCGACCGGCTTGGTCAGGTGGTGATCGAAGCCGGCCTCCAGCGATTTCCGCCGGTCCTCGTCCTGGCCGTAACCGGTCAGCGCGACCAGGACCGCTGACCGCATCTCGGACTCCCGCCGCAGGCGGCGGGCCACCTCGAAACCATCCATGCCGGGCAGGCCGATGTCCAGCAACACGAAGCGCGGCTGGAAGTCCCGGGCGACCTCGACCGCGCCGCCGCCGTCATGCGCCGCCCGCACCTCGTGGCCGGCGATTTCGAGCAGCATGGCGAGGCTCTCGGCCGAATCGATGTTGTCGTCCACGACCAGAACCCGATGACCCGACGGCGGCGCCGGAGCCGGGCCGGCGGCCGGACCGGGCGCTCCTGCCGGGTGCGCCACTTCGGCGAGGGGCAGGCGCAGGACGACCTCGCTCCCCTGCCCCGGCCCGGCACTGAAGGCCTCGGCTCTCCCGCCGTGCATCTCGACGATGTTCTTGACCAGGGTCAGCCCGATCCCGAGCCCCCCCTGGGCGCGGTGGAGGGCGCGGTCGGCCTGGGCGAAAAGGTCGAAGATGTTCGGCAGGATCTCGGCGGCAATCCCGATCCCGTCGTCTTTCACGCGCAGCAGCGCCTCGTTCCCGGCGATTTCGACGGTGAGCTGGATGTTACCCCCCGTCTCGGTATATTTGGCGGCATTGTTCAAAAGGTTCGAGACCGCCTGCGCCAGCCGCTGCAGGTCGCCGTCGAGCCGCGGCGACTCCGCCGGGAGCTGGACGCGCAGCCGGTGGCGCCCCGCCTCGATCAGCGGCTGACTGGTCTCGACCGCCCGCTCGACGACCGCGGACAGATCGATTTTCTCCTTGCGCAGGAAGAGCTTGCCCTGACTGATTCGCGAAACGTCGAGCAGGTCGTCGACCATCCGGACGAGCTGATTCGTCTGCCTTTCGATCACGGCGCGCATCGCCGGGAGTTGCGAGCCGGGAGCGTCGACGCGCCGCAGGACCTCCGTGGCGCTGCGGACCGCCGCCAGCGGATTGCGCAGCTCGTGCGCCAGCATCGCCAGAAACTCGTCTTTGCGCCGGTCGGCTTCCCGCAGCTTCTCCTCCAGCCGTTTGCGATCGTCGATGTTGGTGCTGGTGCCCACCCACCCGGAGATGCTCCCGTCCGCCTGGCGGATCGGCAAGGCCCGGTTGAGGAACCAGCGGTAAACGCCGTCGGCTCCCCGCAGCCGGATTTCCACGTCGTAAGGTTCCCCGGTCTCCACGCTATGGCGCCAGCGCTCCTCGCGCAGCGGCAGATCTTCCGGATGAATGACCTCGCGCATCTTCCACAGCGCGCCCTGGAAACGCTGCTGGGATGTGCCGGCATATTCATGGAAATTTTCGGAGACATAGAGCAACCCGCCGGTGGCGTCGGCGTGCCAGACAAAGCCGGGAGAGGCGTCGAGCAGCGTGCGGTACCTCGCCTCGCTCTCACGCAGCACCTCGGCGGCCCGCCGGGTTTCGGTTACATCCCGCCAGACCGCGACGAAGCCGTCGCCGAGCCGGGCGGCGCGGATGTCAAAGCTCCGGGAGACACGCTGGCCGGCGTAATCATCCGAATAGAAAAAGGTCTGCTTGATCAGCGGCTCGCCCGTCTCCACCACCCGGCAATAATCTTCGAACAGCTCGCTGTCGCGGTGTCCCGGCAGGATCTCGCACAGCAGCTTGCCGATCTGCTCCTGGCGGAGCATCTGATTGTTGTCGCAAGCCGCACCGTTCACGTATTCGACGCGGAAGTCGACGATCCGTCCGTTGTCGCCGCGCACGGCTGAATAGATCCCCAGGCAGTCGAGCATGTTCTCGACCGCCGCCCCGAAGCGCTCCTCGCTCTCGCGGAGAGCGGCCTCGACCTGCGTGTCGCCGACGACCGCGCGGGGCTCACCTCTCTCCAACGTCAGATCTTTCATGAACGGCAAATCACCACCTGTAGTGGCCGATGATCGTATAGGAATACAGAATGTCTTCCTTGCGGGTGCCCGCCCCGATGTTGTGGACGATCAGGTGGCGGTCCGTCCCCCGGACCCGCTCCGCCGCCACGACCCCGATGTGATGATAACCACCCGGCAGGCGCCAGGCGACGATATCACCCGGCTGGTAGGGGCCCTCCATGGAAATCTTTTTCCCCCGGCGCTCGAAGAACTTCATCAGGTTGGGGACGCGCCGGTGATCGATGTTGCTGTCGGGCCGGCTGAGCCCCCAGTTGCGCGGATAGGCGCTGAAGCTCTTCTTCATGTCTTCATGGACTTCGGCCTGCAGATCGACGCCGATCCGCCGGAAGGCCCGGACGATCACGTCGGCGCAGACGCCGCGCTCGAGCGGCACGTCGCCGCCGGGATAGGCGAGGCGGACGTAGGCCGGATCGTAGAGGACGGTTACCCCGACCTGGGCCGCCGCGGCGGCGGCGAGACGGGCTCGAACCTGGGCCGGGTCCTGGGCCGGAGCCGGCCCGGCGAGCATCAAGACGAGCCCCAGCGCCCCAGCCCACCGCGGGAAGTATCGAGTCTGGTTCATGCCTTTGAACCAGGGATTCTAGCAGAGAGCTACGGCGCGAGCCGTGGCCGGAGAACCCGGGATGATCGGTAACGTTCCATGAGGCGGAACGGATCTTGCTGTCGAACCCGGCTTCGAGAGTGGCAGCGGCACCGGCTCGGGCCCAGGCTCGTAAGGTAAGATCCCTCACCCTTGCAGTCCCCGTAGTCCCGCGGCCTTGAACCCGAGCCGTCCCGAATCAGGAGATCCCCGATGACCATGTACTTCTTCACTTTCCTCGCCACCCCGACGCCGGACGCCAAGGAGTTCGCCGACACCGCGGGGGCTTACGTCCACTGCTGGATCCAGGCGGAGGAGCGCGCCGAAGCCGAGCAGCGCGCCTCGGGCCTGATCCACGACTACGGCTGGTCGGTCGAGGCGCTCGAAGAGGGCTCGACCGTGACCGGCGACACCTACTCCGAGGAAGACGAGGACCGCGAGTTCTACGAGGAGGCCCTGATGGAGGGGGCGGTGCTGGTCTTCAACACCTGGCCCCGGGATGAGGAGGGGGCCGCGGACGGCGAGGAGGAGGACTGGGACGAGGAAGAGGACGAAGAGGAGGAGGGTACCGGAGCGGACACCCCCCGGAGCTGAGCGCGGCCCTGGCGGATCTATCGCCCCAGGGCTCCAAGCCGGAATCTCGTCGCCGCCGCCGGCCCCCAGTCGAGCGTGGGGTCGGGCGTCCCGGCGGCGACCTCGATCACGACCCGCCTCTCCTCTCCCCCGCCGATCGGCCCGGCCGGGGCGGCCTGCCACCCCGTCCCCGGCGTGGCCGCCAGATCGTGGCGCCAGACCTCGCGGCCGTCGATCTCCACGCGCTGGAACATCTGCCGGGCCTGTCCGCCGGGCTCGTA
>DATAHG010000437.1:0-5888 GCA_036263295.1 Thermoanaerobaculia bacterium
CGGTCTGACTCCGGAGCCGGCTTCAGCCGGCTTCTCGTTTGGAACGTAGCCCGGGCATTGATGCCCGGGCGGGGCGCCGGGAGAGCGGCCGCCCCCGGGTGCTATCCTTGAGACGGCATGGCACGCGTGGTCCCGTCGTCCTCCTCCCGCAAGCTCCTGATCGCCTCGCTGGTCTTCGGGGCCTTCGTCCTCTGCGACATCACGCTGTTCGGCTGGCTGATCTTCCGCTCGCTCTCCCAGCGTGAGATCGAGCGCGTGCTGCTGGAGACCCGGTCGGAGGCCGAGAAGCTCGCCCAGCAGCTCGCCCGCCGGGCCGACCGCGAGAAGGACCTCTATACGGCGGTGGCGGTCGAGCGGGAGACCCAGACCTACATCGACCAGGTCCTGCGCCAGCGGGAGCTGGTGCGGCGGGTGGTGATCCGCGACAAGAACGGCGTGCTCGTCTACGAGGGTCGCGGCGAGGCGCGCATGCAGGTGGTCCCCGAGGGGGCCCCGCCCACGATCGCCCCCCCGATCCTCAGCTCCCCCGAGCTGCAGCAGCACCTGGAGACGTCGCCGCGCATCGAGAAGAAGGTCCGCGAGACCGAGTCCTCCTTCGAGGTGCCGGACATCCAGGTGCCGATCGGCAGCTACGGCCAGCTCGAGATCGGCATCAGCGCCGTGGAGCTCAGCCGCCGCATCCAGGTCCTGCGGGCCGACCTGATCCGCCAGACCACCCTGATCGGCGTCGTCTCGATGCTGCTGCTGGTCTCGGCCTACGCCGCCGTCTGGAAGGTCCTGCGGCGCTCGCAGCGGCTGGAGGTCCAGGCGGCCCAGGCCGAGCGGCTGGCCTATCTCGGCACCCTCGCCTCGGGGCTGGCGCACGAGATCCGCAACCCTCTCAACTCGCTCAACCTCAACATGCAGATGCTGGAGGAGGAAATCGACGAGCACGGCTCGGCCCCCACGGGCAAGCGGCTGCTCTCGATCACCCGCTCCGAGCTCAGCCGCCTCGAGCGCCTGGTCTCGGACTTCCTCGCCTACGCCAAGCCCCGCCCCCTGGAGATGGAGGAGGTGCCGGCCGTGCGGCCGCTCGAACGGGTGCGGGAGGTGCTGGCGGGGGTGATCCAGAAGCGGCAGGTGCAGGTGGAGATCGAGGACCGGAGGCCGGCCGGAGTCCTCGGTCGCCACCAGGGCGTTCTGCACGAGGTTGAGGAAGAGCTGGTTCATCTGCCCCAGGTCCACCCGGACCCGCGCGCCGGCGCTACGGTCGTCCAGCTCGACCTGGGCGCCGCGCTTGCGGATCTCCCCCGCCAGCACCTCGCGGATCCGCTCCAGCAGGCGCACCGCCGGGACCTCCTCCAGCTCCAGCGAACGGGGCTTCGCGTAAGCCAGGAAGTCGGTGACCAGGCGCTCCAGCCGGGTCAGCTCGGAGCGGGTGATCGAGAGCAGCCGCTTGCCCATCGGCGCCGAGCCCCCCTCGTCGATCTCCTCCTCGAGCATCTGCATGTTGAGGCTCAACGAGTTGAGCGGGTTGCGGATCTCGTGGGCGAGGCCTGAGGCGAGGGTGCCGATGTAGGCCAGGCGCTCGGCCTCGGCGGCCTGGACCTCCAGCAGCCGGGCGCGCCGCAGCAGCCACCAGATCGCAAGGTAGGAGCTGAGCAGAAGCAGCAGGGAAAAGACGCCGATCAGCGCCGCTTGACGGATCAGGTCGGCCCGCAGGACCTCGATGCGCGACGACAGCTCGATCGGGCTGATGCCGATCTGCAGCATCCCCATGTCGCCGATTGGGACCTTGATGTCGTCCACCTTGTAGGTCGAGGTCCAGGTCTTGTCTTTCTGCGACACGCCGCGCGGCAGCTCGGCCGAGTCGAGCTCGCCGACCGTCGGCCCGTCGGTCTCCTGGGGCACCGGCAGATCGGCCTGGGCCTTGCCCTGGAAGACCAGCACCCCCCGGTTGTCGCGAATCTCCACGGTCTGGACGATCTCGCGCCGGCGCAGGATGGCGTCAATATAAGTCTGGGTCTCGCGCTCGCTCGCCACGGCGGTGTAGAGGTCCTTGCCCTGGCGCTCGGCCCGGCGCTCGATCTGTTGGGCGAGGCTCTCGGCCTGGGTCCGGGTCTCGACCAGCACCCGCTCGATCTCGCGCTGAGAGAGCGAACGGAAGATCAGCCAGCCGAACAGGGCGATGTCGCAGAGCACGAACGCCCCGAACGCCAGGGAGGCGATCAGGAGGCGGCGCGAGAAGGTGGAGTTGGTCAGACGGTCCATCCCAGGGAAGGATAGCAGGGCTTCTTTTTGCCCGGCCGGTCGAGTACGATGGCTCGTCTAAATGGAATTTACGATCGGCTCGTCCATGCCTCGCGCCATGCGGCTCCTCGCCGTCTCCTTTCTGGCCGCCCTCCTGGGTCTCGCGGCCTGCACCGACAAGCCTGAGAAGGCCGGCGGAACCGATTCCGTAGCCACGTCCGCCACGTCCACCCCGCAACGCGGCGGCAGCGTCATCCTCGGCTGGACCGCCGAGCCCGGCTCGGCCAACGAGGTGCTCGCAGGCTCCACCGCGGTGACCGACGAGGTCCTCGGACGAGTATTCCTCCACCTGGTCGAGGAGCAGCCCGACTTCGAGGAGCACCCGCCGACTTTCGCCCCCCAACTCGCGCGCTCCTATGAATGGTCGGCGGACCACAAGACCCTGACCTTTCACCTGCGGGACGACGTGGTCTGGACTGACGGAGTACCGGTCACCGCCGAGGATGTGCGCTGGACTTGGCAGGCCCAGACCAGCCCCGAGGTGGCCTGGCCCAGCTCCTTCATGAAGGAATCGATCACCGACGTCGAGGTGGTGGATCCCCACACGGTCCGCTTCCATTTCTCGCACGCCTACGCCAAGCAGCTCCTCGACGTCAACGAAGGCGCGATCATCCCCAAGCATGCCTGGAGCAAGCTGCCGTTCTCCAAGTGGCGGGAGAGCGCCGATTGGTTCCGTCAGCACGCGGTCTCGAATGGCCCCTTCTTCATCGCCTCCTGGACTCCCCAGCAGGAGATCGTCCTGGAGCGCAATCCGACTTATTTCGAGAAAGATCTGCCCCATCTCGACCGGGTCGTGATCCGCATCGTGCCCGACCAGGCCAGCCTGATGACGCAGTTCTTCAACGGCGACATCGACTTCCTGCCACAGATCGGGAGCCCGGCCGACGCCCGCCGGGTGGCGGCCGACCCGGACCTGGAGCTGATCTCCTTCTGGTACCGGGTGACCGTGGCCGTGGCCTGGAACCTCAAGAACCCGCTCTTCTCCGACCCCGACGTGCGGCGGGCCCTGACCCTGGCGATCGACCGCCAGACCGTGGTCGACACCCTGTACGGCGACCTCGGCCGGGTGGCGGACTCGCCGATCGTCACCAACGTCTGGGCTCACGACCGCTCGCTCAAGCCGTGGCCCTACGACCCGGCCGAGGCGGGCCGGATCCTCGCCGCCAAGGGGTGGAAGGACACCGACGGTGACGGGATCCTCGACCGTGGCGGCAAGCCTTTCTCGTTCGTCCTCACCAGCAACGCCGGCAACCAGGCGCGCAACGACGCGGCGGTGATGATCCAGTCTCAGCTCAAGAAGGTCGGGATCCGCGTCGAGCCGCGCGTCCTCGAATTCAACACGCAGGTCGAAGACGCCGACGCCGGACGTTTCGACGCCACGATCGCCGGCCTGGGGATGGACACCAGTCTCGACCTCACCGGCTACTTCCATACGAAGGCGATCGACGACGGCAGCAACTATCCCCAGTACTCGAATCCCGAGATGGACCAGCTCATCGACCGCGCCATGGCCCGCCCCGACATCGCCCAGTCGGTAGACGACCTGCACCGGATCCAGCAGATCGCCCACCGCGACCTGCCCTACACGCTGCTCTGGGAGTCGAAGCGGCTCAACGCCGTCAACCGCCGGGTCCAGAACGTGAAACCCAACGTTCTCTTCTCGCTCTTCAACCTGAAGGAATGGTGGGTGCGGCCGCGGCGCTGACACCCTCTTCCACGGGCTCGTGACCGGCTATCTTGTCCGGCGGCTCGCCGCCTCGCTGCTCCTCCTGGTCCTGGTCCTCACGACCACCTTCTTCCTGCTCCACCTGGCCCCCGGCGACCCGACGGGAATCTTTGAAGACCAGCCGATGCCGCGCGAGCAGCGCGAGAAGCTACGCCAGCTCTACGGCCTCGACCGCCCGCTACCGGTGCAGTACGCCACCTGGATGGGCTCGGTCCTGCGCGGCGACTGGGGGGTGTCGATCTCTCAGGGGAGGCCGGTGACCACGGCGATCGCCGAGGCCTTGCCACCCACCTTCCTGCTCGCCACGGCCGCCCTCGCCATCGAGTTCGGCGTCGCGCTCCTGGTGGGGATCGCCGCAGCCCGGCGAAAAGGCTCCGCCTTCGACCATCTGACGCGGATCGTCTCCCTCCTGCTCTTCTCGCAGCCGGTGTTCTGGTTCGGCCTGATGGGGATCCTCCTCTTCGCCTATGCCTGGCCCATCCTGCCGGCGAGCCACATGCACTCGGTGGACGCGGCCGAGATGAGCTCCCTCGGGCGTCTGTTGGACCTCGGCCGGCACCTCATCCTGCCCGCCGTTGCCCTGGGGCTCACCCAGGCCGGAGCCACGGCCCGGTTCGTGCGCGGCAGCCTCATCGAGGTGCTGAGCCAGGACTACATCCGCACCGCCCGGGCCAAGGGGCTGACGGAGCTCCGGGTGGTCTGGGTCCACGGCCTGCGCGCCGCGTTGCCGCCCTTGATCCAGCTCTTCGCGCTGTCGCTGCCGGCCCTGCTCGGCGGCTCCCTGGTCACCGAGGCGGTCTTCTCCTGGCCGGGGCTCGGCCGCCTCACCTACATCGCGATCCAAAGTCGCGACTACCCCCTCATCCTCGCCAGCACGGCCTACAGCGCGGCCATCGTTCTGCTCGGGACCCTGCTCGCCGACCTGCTGCTCGCGGCGAGCGACCCCCGGGTGCGGGAGAGCGGTCCGGGGGGGCAGCGTGGCTAGGCCCCCGCTGCCGTCCGCCTTGCGCTGGGGCATCGCCCTCACCGCCCTCCTCTTTGCCATCGCCCTGGCCGCGCCGCTGCTCGCGCCCTACGACCCCGACGAGCAGATCGATCCGGCCGCGGGCGGCTACCGGCCGCCCGGCACGGCGCTGGCAGCGGTGCACCTCGCGAACGGAAACTGGCGTCTGGCCGATCGGGTCGAGCGCACCGCCGAAGGCCTCCGCCTGGAGCGCCTCGGCCGGGTCGAGGAGCTGGCCGCCGCCGAGATCCTCAATCTCACCTCGACCGGGGTGTCCGACCGCCGGGTCTATCTCCTCGGCAGCGATCTGTTCGGCCGCGACCTGCTGTCGCGGGTGCTCTACGGCGCCCGCGTCTCCCTGGCCGTCGGGCTGCTGGCGGTGCTCTTCGCCCTGGCGCTTGGCGTCACGACCGGCTCGGTCGCCGCCCTGGGCGGACCGGTGGTGGACCTGATCGTCATGCGGTTCGTCGACGCCCTGCTCGCCTTTCCCTGGCTCTTCCTGGTGATCGCGCTGGTCGCCTTCTTCCGGCCAGACACCGTCACCCTGGTGGTGCTGCTCGGCGCCTCGAGCTGGATGGGGATCAGCCGGCTGACCCGGGCGGAGATCCTGGTCCTGCGCGAGCGCGAGTTCATCCTGGCGGCGCGGGCCATCGGCCAGACGCCGTTCGCGATCCTCTGGCGTCATCTCCTGCCAAACGCTCTCACCCCAGTTCTGATCCAGGGCACCCTGCTGATCGGCAACCTGATGCTGGCCGAGTCCTCGCTCTCCTTCCTCGGACTCGGTATCCAGCCGCCGACCCCGAGTTGGGGCAACATGATCGCGACCGGCCGCGACGCCCTCGCGAACGGCTGGTGGATCGCCACCTTCCC
>DATAHG010000438.1:0-5244 GCA_036263295.1 Thermoanaerobaculia bacterium
CGGGAGAGCTTGGAGGTGAGGTCCGAGGTCGCGTCGCCGGGGATGTCGTAGTCCTCCCGGACGTAGAACCGGTACTCCTCCAGGATGCCGATGAACGCCACGCTGGTGAGGTCCGCCGGGTAGGTCCCGGGACCATCGACCGAGAAACCTGAGTAGGCCACCGAGGCCGGCGTGCCCCGGATGCGGAACCCGATCCGGTACTGGCTCGGGTTCGAGACATTCGAGGTGGCCGGGTCGAGCTCGACCACGGTGTAGCGGGAGGCGTCGCGGGGGCTTACCAGGATGAGAGCCTCGGGCACCCGCCGGGTAACCGCATCGCGCAGACTCTCGAGTTC
Organism: Thermoanaerobaculia bacterium; assembly: GCA_036263295.1. Lineage (GTDB taxonomy): Bacteria > Acidobacteriota > Thermoanaerobaculia > Multivoradales > UBA5704 > DATAHG01. The sequence goes on from DATAHG010000438.1 coordinate 336, forward strand.
CTGTGGGATTCCGGTCGGAGTGGTGCTGTTGACGAGCACGATGCCGCGGGTGGCGGTGCCCGGGGTCACCATGTTGTCGAGCACGAAGGAGGCCGGATCGGCCGAGGCGATCTGGTAGATCGGCGAGGAGAAGACTCCCCGCACGGTCAGGATGTCGGTGCCGGCGAGGACCCGCGGGGTCGAGGCCAGGCCGATCGTGGTGTTCGCCGCGACGTTGCTGGTCAGCCGGACCGCGATGCCGTTGGGCAGCGTGCCGGTCGGCAGCCCACCCCGGCCGGCCATGCGGATGAGCCGCACGGCGTCATACTGGGCGACGCGCAGGGACTGCTGCATCTCCGCCACGTTGGTCTGAACTTTCGAGATCCGCTGGCTGAAGTCGAACAGCATCAGGACCCCGAGCAGGATCGTGACGCTCACCAGCATCGAGACGAGCAGCTCGACGGCGGTGAAGCCGGCCTGCCGGAGGTCGCGGTCGATCGACGGAGGGGTCTTGCGCATGGTCGGCTCCGCTCAGAAGGGCTTCAGGACCCGGAGGGTGAGAGGCCGGGCCGGGACCATCCCGCCCCGACGGCCGCTGTCGAGCTGGACCTCGACTTCCTTGAGGTGGACGAAGATCGGCTGGGTGCCGCCCGGCAGGGCATTGTTGAGCTGGCCGTCTTCCAGGTCGGAGATGCCGTACTGGCGGACCCGGACGGTGCGCTGCCACAGGATGGCGCCGCGGCCACTGGGGGCCGAGCCGGCGGCCCAGCCCTCCTTGTCGTCGCCGACGGAGGCGGAGCCCTGGGTCCAGGACTGCACGGTGCTCCCCAGGGTGACGCCGGCCGGCACGGTCAGGCTCTGGTTGTTGAACGGGAGCTGGATCATCTCCTCGAGCTCGGCGCGGCCGAAGTTGGTGCTCTGCAGGGCGTCGTTGCCCGTGAGGTTGTTGCCAATCGACCGCGAATAGAGCGGGATCAGGCCGAGCGAGATGATCAGGAGGATGACCCCGGCGACCAGCGCCTCGATCATCGAGAATCCAGCCTGAGAGGCCGGGCGTCGTCTCAGAACGACCATTGTTTTCCCCTTTGACCGTTGGCGAGCCAGGCGTTCGCGCCGGCGTCCCATTTGCGCAGCTCGACCCGGGCGGTGGCCCGGGGCTCGATCCGCACTTCCAGACGGTTGCCGTTGCGGTCGCGGAAACGGAAGGCGCCGGAGCGGTCGATGGAACCATCGGACAGGAAGACGGCGACCGGCACTCCGTCGGAGCCGGTCGTCAGACCATCGGAGGTGTCGATCAGCACGTGATTGGGGAGCGCGACGCGGCCGAGGAGGGTGTCCGTGTCGCCCCGCTTCTCCCCGGCCACCGGGTTGAACAACAGGTCGCTCCCGGGGTTGCCCGCGGCGTCGTTGACATCCACGAAGGCCACGAGCTCGCGGGTAGCCGGATCGAGCCGGACGACCGCCCGGGAGGACCAGGAGGTGCCGCCCAGCGGAGCCGTCGCTTTCTGGCCGCCGGCCTTGAGGGCGGCCAGGCGCGCGCTCTGCACCAGGACTGACGTCTGGCGCGCGGTCCCCTCGATCTTGCCGCGCCGCACCATTCCCTGGATGGCCGGGAAGGCGAAGACCATCAGCACCATGAGGAGCACCAACACGACCAGCACCTCGATGAACGTGAACCCGTCCTGACGACGGCACTTCCTCACCATGACCGGCACCTCATCCTGCAGAGAGACTACTCTGAGAACTCATTTGCAATAAACGGGCCGACACTTCCGCGTGCGGTTTATTGAAACCTGGCTCTCATCATAGCAGATATGTGCACCCGGCTATGACAAAGCGGGACAGCCTGCCTGCGGAAATTTGTCAGCGGGAAATCAAAGAACCCGGCCGGGCGAGGCTCCAGGGGGCTGGAGCCTCGCCGAGACGCGATCAGCGCTCGGCCGACAGCGCGACGGAGCTCGTCTTCAGGTTCATGCTGTCGCCTTCGAACTTCACCGTCGAGAAGGTGAAGACGCCGGGGAACTCGGCCCGGAAGCCGCCCTGCTGGCCGGGGGGCAGAGCTGCGGCCGTGAGCTGGGCCTGCTGAGACGAGAGCAGGGTCCCGTTCTCGTCGTAGAGGTGGACCGCCAGCGTGATGTTGGCGGCGCTCGCTCCTGGACCGTTGCGCAGGACGCCGGCGATCACCACGTGGCCGTCCTCCGGATCCTGGGAGCGGTCCCAGGAGGCGACGGAGATCCCCGGCTTCGGCGCCTCTTCCTTCTTCTTGGCGGCCTCCGCCGGGGCCGCGGCCCCATCGCCCGCCTCTTCGGTCCGGCGGAAGTCCTGGCCGGTAAGACTGCGGACAGACTTCCGCTCGGCCGGCCGGCCGGCCGGCGCCGCGGGGCTGGCGGCGGGCCGTTTCGCCGTCTCGGTGGCCTGGCGGCTGGCGCCGAGGTCCACGTCGGCGGCGCGCAGCGAGGCGAGAGTCCCGTCGGATCCCTGGAAGACCACGAGCTTCCCCTTGACCTCCCAGGAGCCGCGGGTCTCGATTCGGCCCCCCTCGTGGGTCACCAGCCAGTCGGCCGCGGCCGGAGCGGCGGGCGCGAGGGCCGCCCCAAGGAGTCCCAAAGTCAGCCCGGCCAGTTGCAGTTTTTGCCGTCTCATGATCAGAACTCCCTCCAGTTCTTCTCGACGATGCAGATCGGCACCGGCGCGATACAGACGAGACCGGTATCCGCCGCGATGGTCTTGATGTCGATCCGATAGTTGGTGAACTTGCAGTTGGTCGGGTAGAGCGATTTGAGCGTGTTCATGAGAGTCATCATGGTCGGCTCGTCGCAGATCTCCGCCGCCTTGGGATCGTTCTTGGTCTGCCCCTGCTCGGTGAAGGGGTTGGTCACCAGGGTGGGGACCTCCTTTTCACGAGTCCAGGTGTCATCGGCATCCTTCATGAACGGGTTGGCGTTCACGGTGTTGACCACGAACACGCGACTGATGCCCGTCTTGGAGCACAAGGGGTCCTTGCCGCCCGTCACCTCGACCGAGGGGACGAAGCTGGAGAACGAGGTGACGCCGGAAAGGGCGAAGGCGTCGGTGACAACCTTTTCGTTCGACTGGAGGACCATGTACCAACCGCGCCGCCCCACGCTGTTATTGAACAGGTATTGATCGCTCACCGTCGGCGACAGGTCGGTGATGCGATTGAAGTTCGCTTCGGTGAGCACGGTCCCGGCGGCGAGGTCGTCGGTGTCATCGACGAAGACGTAGAAGCGGCCGGTCTGGTTGTCCTTGCTCCACAGGTCGTCGCGGTCGCCGACGCCGAACGACAGGGCGTAGCGGCCCAGCTTGGCGACGAAGATGACCGAGGGGCGGAAATAGATCGGTCGCGACACCGCGAGCGGCGTGCCGGCGTCGGTGTTGGCGTTGAAGATGATCTTCGGCACCCAGACGGTCTCCGGAATGCGCTGCACCGCGTAGAACAGGCCGTCCTCGGCGCGCACCAGCTTGTTGGTCGTGGCCGGATAGACGTTCGACGAGTTGGGCTTGAGATCGACCCGGTACATCTGGCCCCCGGTGGTGCCGATGTAGATGCGATCGACGTAACCGTCCTGGTTGGTGTCGACCGCCGCCGGCTCGCTCGGCACGGCGCCAACGAGACGGCGCTTGTAGAGCGTCTGGCCGGTCTCGATATCGACCATGTAGAGGAAGGTGCCGCGCACCGGCGCCGACTTGTTGTCCGGATCGAGGCCGCCGCCGAAGATGGCGACGTACTTGTCGACCGTCTTGCCGCTTTCGGTGATCCGGATCCGGCCGATGTTCGGCACCGACCAGGTATCGCCGAGGTCCGGCCGGCCGTTGCCTTCCGGCACGCCGTTGTTGTCGAAGTCCTCTTCGTCGAGGCGGACGTATTCGCCGGTCAGGAGGCTGCGGACGCTGTCGTTGAACTCCCAGAGGGCGGCGGGGTAGGGGGTCGGCCCGCAGTCGGCCTCGACCACCACTCCGTTGTCGCCGCCGAGGCAGGACGGGATGAAGCCGTTGCTCACGGCCGGCACGTTGGCCACCCCATTCACCGTCGACAGTGTGTCAGGCTGGGTCAGGTCGAGGGCGTAATAGCCGGAGCCCCCTTCGCGCAGGCCGCCGATGGCGACCGTGCGCCACTGCCGTTCGCTCGCCGTGGGGGTGCCGTTGTGCTTGGGATCGATGCGGACGTCCGCGACCGTCACGGTGCCGTCCACTCCCCATTGGTGATTGGTGCCTTCCGCCATCAGCTTGACCGCGGGCATCACGGCGCGCGGCATGTAGGCGAAGACCTCCTTGCCCGTGCCGTTGGTGAACTTTTTGGTCGTCGAGTTGTAGGTGCCGCCGTCGAAGGCGTGCAGCATGCCGTCGTTGCTGCCGACCAGCAGGACCTTGCGCCGCAGCTCGTGCTTCAGGAAGAAGGCGCGATAGCCATCGATGTCTTCCGAGAAATAGAGGCTGTTCGGCGGGCTGCCGATGACCAGCGGGTTGGAATGGAAGACGTCACCCAGGATGTACTGGATCGTCTTCGTGCCCGTCGCCGTCGTCAGGGTGGCGGTTTTGAGCGCGAAGGTGGTCGCGATCAGGGAGTTGGCCTTGCTTTCGGCGGCCGCCTCCGACGTGGTGTTGCCGGTTGTGTAGTTGAGGCCGAAGCCGTCCCAGAGATCACGCCGGATCGCGTTCGGCGTGATCCCGGCCGTGGTCGGCTCGAGCAGACGCCGCGACGAGGTCAGGTTGCCGGTGGACGACACTTGGGAGTAGTAGACCCGTCGCTGGTTGGCGTTCGAGCCCAGGGGATCGGAAGCGTTGACCTGCGTCTTCAGCACCTCGCCGGCGTCCCATACGTGGTTGGGGTGGTTGACGTCCGGCTTCTTGTCGAGCGGGTTGAGCGGCAACGGCTTGAGGAACGAGTGGACGTGGCCGTCCCAGACCG
>DATAHG010000439.1:0-1773 GCA_036263295.1 Thermoanaerobaculia bacterium
CCTCAAGGAAGAGCACCTGGCGGTCTTCGACTGCGCCTTCAAGCCGGCCAAGGGGTCCCGCTCGATCCACTACATGGGGCATCTCAAGATGCTGGCCGCGGCCCAGCCGTTCATCTCCGGCGCCATCAGCAAGACCATCAACATGCCGGAGGAGAGCACGGCGGACGACATCATGCAGGCCTACATCGAGGGGTGGCAGATGGGCCTCAAGGCCATCGCCATCTACCGCGACAACTGCAAGCGCAGCCAGCCGCTGTCGACCAAGAAGGACAGCCCGGCCGCGACCGGCGCCTCGGCCGCTCAGGCGCTGCTCGCCGCGGTGCCGCTCCAGGAGCGCCGCGCCGTGCGCCGCAAGCTGCCGGACGAGCGCCAGGCCATCACCCACAAGTTCTCGATCAACGAGCACGAGGGGTATCTGACCGTCGGGCTCTACGAGGACGGCCAGCCGGGCGAGATCTTCCTGGTCATGGCGAAGGAGGGCTCGACGATCTCCGGCCTGATGGACTCGCTCGCCACGGCGATCTCCATCTCCCTGCAGTACGGGGTGCCGCTGGAGACCATGGTCCACAAGTTCACCCACACCCGGTTCGAGCCCTCCGGCTTCACCAAGAATCCGGAGATCCCGATCGCCAAGTCGATCACCGACTACATCTTCCGCTGGCTGGCCTCGAAGTTCCTGTCGCGGGAGAGCAAGGAGGCGGCGGGGGTAATCCTGCGCGACCTGCCGCCGGCCGACGTGCCAGCCTCGGTGCCGCTGCTCGGCGGCGGCCGGCTGGAGGCGGTCTCGACCTCGCAGACCGAGACGACGAGCGAGACCAAGGTGACCTTCCTCTACCAGCAGGACGCCCCGAGCTGCCACGACTGCGGCTCGATCATGGTCCGCAACGGCAGTTGCTACAAGTGCCTGAACTGCGGCTCGACCAGCGGCTGCAGCTAGGTTGACTCCAAGGACCGGGGGGAGCCTCTCCCCCCCGGTCGTGGCTCATTTCAGGCGCCTCACTGTACCGCGGGAACGCGACTCTCCCTGCTTCCATCGGCTCAACAAACCGCGGGAAAGCCGCTTTCCCGCCTCTCTCCAGGTCGCTGAATCGGGGGAGAACCGCTTTCCCGCAATCCGGTGAGTCGCCGTAATGGGGGGAAAGCCGCTCTCCCCCGATTCGATGAGGCACCTGGACGCGGGAGAGCCGCTTTCCCCCGTTACGGCGACTCATCCACACGAGGGAGAGCGATTCTCCCGCGATACGATGAGCCGTCGAAGCGCGGGAAAGCTGCCCTCCCTCTGTCCGTCGAAGCATCGGACCGCGGGAAAGCCGCTCTCCCGCGGTTCAACGACAGGCCGAACCGGGGGAAGGCGGCCTCCCTCCCCGGTCTTGCCCGCCCTACCCTCTGCCGGTGCTATCCTTGAGCCATGAACATGAATCACTTTGTCCGCCGCAGCCTGTCCGGGCGTTCGTTCGCGACGCTGATCCTGTTCAGCGCCCTGCTCCTCCTGGGATGCCGGGACAGCACGGCCGCCGGTGGCGCCGCCGGAACCGCCGAGGGGGCTGCGGTTGGCGCCGCGCCGGAGTTCCGGCTGAAGACGCTCGACGGCCGGGTCCTCGGCCCGAAGGACTTCAAGGGGAAGGTTGTCGTGGTGGACTTCTGGGCGACCTGGTGCGGCCCTTGCCAGATCCAGTCCCGGATCCTCGAGCCGCTCTCCCGCGACTACAAGGGGAAGAACGTGCAGTTTCTCGCCGCCAACGTGGGGGAGGACGAGCGCACCGTCCGCAGCTT
>DATAHG010000440.1:0-18472 GCA_036263295.1 Thermoanaerobaculia bacterium
GGACGTACTACTTCAAGATCTATACAGTCACCCTGCCCCACCCGAACAATCCGAACCGGGTGATCGGCCGGCCCGGCCCGGCGATCCGGACGGCCCTGCCGGTGCAGTAGGTCAGAAGGCGCCGGCCGGCGCGCCGCGGAACGCCTCCGCGACCAGCTCGTAGGAGCGCAGGCGCTCCTCCTGGCTGTAGATCATCGTGGTGATCATCAATTCGTCGGCGCCGGTCTCTTCGATCAGTTTTTCGAGCTGAGCGCGCACGGTCTCCGGGCTACCCACGCAGTGCAGGGCGCGATAGCCGCGGACCGCGGCGCGCTCTTCCGGCGTGTAGGGATAGGCCAGCGCCTCTTCCGGGCTCGCCAGCGGGCTCGGGCGGCCGGTGCGCAGGCGGACCCAGGAAAGGTCGAGCGTGGCGGAGAGGAACCGGGCGCGCTCGTCCGTGTCGGCGCAGACCACCGAGACCCCGAGGATCGCATGGGGTTTCGGAAACGCTTTCGAAGGCCGGAAAGCTTCGCGATAGGCGCGGAAGGCCGGCTCCGGCGGGGTTGGGCTGAAGTGGCGGGCGAAGCTGTAGCCCATCCCGAGCGAGCCGGCCAGCCGGGCGGTCGCCCCGCTCGATCCCAACAGATAGATCGGCGGCAGCTCGACGTCCTCCGGGATGACCCGGACCGACCGGAAAGGGTGCCCCTCCGGCATCTCGCCGCGTGAGAAGGCGATCAGCTCGGCGATCTGGGCGGGGAACTGCTCGGCGTCGAAGGGGCGCAGGGCCTGCGAGGTGACCGGATCGGTGCCGGGCGCCCGCCCGAGGCCGAGGTCGATCCGGCCGGGGTGCAGGGCCTCCAGGGTGTGGAAGATCTCCGCCACCCGGAGCGGCACGTGGTTGGGCAGCATGATCCCCCCGGAACCGACCCGGATGCGCTCGGTGGCCGCGGCCACGTGCTCGATCAGGATCTCCGGCGCCGAGCTGGCGACGCTCGGGATGTTGTGGTGCTCGGCGAACCAGTAGCGGGTGAACCCGAGGCGGTCCGCCAGGCGGGCCAGATCGACGGTATTGCGCAACGCCTGCGACGAGGTGGAGCCGGAGGCGACGGGGGCGAGATCGAGGACGGAGAGCGGGGTGGTCATAAGGAGTCCAACGGCGCAGGGCTCCGGAGACATTCCTCAAGAGCCCTCAACCGGCGGCGGGGATCTCCAGGGGGATCTCCAGGTATTGGGCCGGCACCACCTCGGTCAGCCACACCCCATTGCCCGAGAGGTAGAAGGCGAAGCCGTCCCGGTGCATGCGGCCGGTGTGGACCCGCAGGACCACGGGGCGCCCGTGGCGGGTCCCCACCCGGACGGCGGTCTCCTCGTCCGGCGACAGGTGGACGTGCTGGCGCTTGCCGGCGATCAGCCCCTGGATCCGGATCGACTCGACCGAATTCTCCGCCGTGCCGTGGAAGAGCACGTCCGGCGGCGGGACCGGGTCGAGCCCGAGCTCCACCTCGATCGAATGCCCCTGCTGGGCGCGGATGCGCCGGCCGTCCTCGCTGATCGCGAAGCGTTGCTTGTCGTTGTTCTCGACCACGGCGTCGAGGATCTCGCGGGTGACCGGCACGCCGGATTGCTGGGCTTTCAGAATAAGCTCGTCGATGTCGGCCCACCCTTCGGCGTCGAGGACGAGGCCGATCTTCTCCGGCTGGTGCCGGAGCACGAGGCTCAGGAACTTGCTGATTCGGACCCAATGGGGGTTCATGGCGGCGGGAGCGTAGCAGATCGCCACTCCCCCAGAAGTCCCCCTGCTATGATCCCGCCGGACCAGACCTCTGGAAGGGGGATCGATGAGCCGGAACCGCCCGCACCGCAACCTGTTGTCCGAGATCGCCTGGCAGGCGATGGTCGAGCGCGACCTGCTGCCCGAGTTCACCGACAAAGTGATGGCCCAGGTGGACCGGTTGGAGCCGGTCGATCCCGACAACGTCCCCAAGGCCCGCGACCTGCGCCACCTGCTCTGGTGCTCGATCGACAACGACGACTCGCGCGACCTCGATCAGCTCACGGTCGCCGAGATGGCGGACGGCGGGTTCGGCGATCCGCATAACGGCGGCCCCATCCGCATCTGGGTCGCCGTGGCCGACGTGGACGGGCTGGTCGGCAAGGATTCTCCGGTCGATCGCCACGCCAAGCACAACACGACCTCGGTCTATACCGCGGCGCGCATCTTCCCGATGCTCCCGGAGCGCCTCTCCACCGACCTCACCTCGCTCAATCCGGACGAGGACCGCCTCGCCATGGTGGTCGAGATGGTGGTGGCCGGGAACGGCGAGATCGTCGAGTCGGACCTCTACCGCGCGGTCGTCCACAATTACGCCAAGCTGGCCTACAACTCGGTGGACGCCTGGATCGAGGGGCACGGCCCGATGCCCGAGCGGCTGGCCGACGTCGAGGGGCTCGCCGACCTGATCCGCCTGCAGGACATCGCCGCCCAGCGCCTGCGCCAGCGCCGCTTCGAGGGGGGCGCCCTCGACCTGGAGACGCCCGAGGCCCGCCCGGTGTTCGAGGACGGCACCCTGACCGATCTCCAGGAGGACCTCCGCAACCGCGGCAAGGAGCTGATCGAGAATTTCATGGTGGCGGCCAACGGGGTGACCGCCCGCTACCTCGACGATCACGGCTTCGCCTCGCTGCGCCGGGTGGTGCGGACCCCCAAGCGCTGGCCGCGCATCGTCGAGCTGGCCCGCGAATTTGGCGAGCGCCTCCCCGAGGAGCCGGACTCGAAGGCTCTGGAAAAGTTCCTCCAGGCCCGCCGCGAGGCCGATCCCGACACCTTCCCGGATCTCTCGCTCTCGGTGGTCAAGCTGCTCGGCCGCGGCGAGTACGCGATCGACCTGCCGGGACAGGACCCGCCCGGCCACTTCGGCCTGGCGGTGAAGGACTACACCCACTCGACCGCGCCCAACCGGCGCTATCCCGACCTCATCACCCAGCGTCTCCTCAAGGCCGCGCTGGAGCACGAGCACTCCCCCTACGACAACGACGAGCTGGCCGCCCTGGCCCTCCACTGCACCCGCAAGGAGGACGACGCCGATAAGGTCGAGCGCCGGGTCCGCAAGTCCGCCGCCGCCCTCCTCCTGGAGGACCGGGTCGGCCAGACCTTCGACGGCATCGTCACCGGCGCCTCCCCCAAGGGCACCTGGGTGCGCATCTTCCGTCCCCCGGTCGAGGGCCGGGTGGTGCATGGCGAACGGGGCCTCGACGTCGGCGACCGGGTGAAGGTGCGGCTGGTGGGAACCAACGTGGAGATGGGGTTCATCGACTTCGAGCGGGCGAATTCTCACCGGGATTGACGAACTGCCAAGGGGCCCCAGGGAGCCCAGGGTTGAAACCCTGGGCTCATTGCCTGCGCCCCTGAAGGGCGCCTTCTGGTCAGGGGGGCTGGCCAATAGGCAGGTTCGACCTGAGATTACCGTTTTGCAGGAGAGCGCCCTTTAGGGGCGCAGGGCCCTAGCCCAGGGTTTCAACCCTGGGACGGCGTGGCGTCGCGCGCCCAGTGCGATTCCCCCGCCCCGTTTTCCCCCCGTCCCGGCACCTAGGGAGAGGACATCCTGCGCCCAGTCCCGGAGCGCCGTGGTATCGTCTCTCGATCGTGGCCAAAACCAGTACGGAAAGAGATTTCGTCCCCTCTGGATTCTTCGTCTTCCGCACGCCTCTCCTCCCCTATGAGGAGCTGGAAGCGCTGAGCGCCGGGCTGCAGGCCGGGTCCGTGGTCGATGCCGACCCCGACCGCCTCAAGGAAGCCCTGGCCGCCGACCGCGCCCTGCTGCGCGCCCGGTTCGCCGGGTTGCTGGAGCGCCCCGAGGTCCTGGAAGCCCTCTTCCTGGCCTCCCCCTCTCTCTTCGAGGGGCTGGAGAACTGGCGCACCCAGCCGGACGCCAAAAAGGGCCAGCGCGCCGAGCGCGCCCTCACCCGCTACATCCTGCGGATGATCGCCCGCGCCACCCCGTTCGGCCTGTTCTCGGGCTGCTCGGTGGGAGTCGTCGATCCGACTCCCGGCTCCGTCACCCGGCTCGCGGTCAGCCCGCGCGCCGGGTACGAACGCCATACCCGGCTCGACATGGACTACCTCTTCGCCCTGTGCGAAGACCTGTCGCACGACCCGGAAGTCCGCAAGCAGCTCCTCTACCGTCCCAACTCCAGCCTCTACCGCGCCGCCGGCCGCCTGCGCTACGCCGAGGCCCGCCTGGACGGCAAGGTGCGCTCGCACCACCTGGTGGCGGTCGAGTCGTCCGAGTACCTGGAGGACACCCTGCGCCGCGCCGCCGACGGCGCCCGCGTGCAGGAGCTGGCCGAGGCCCTGGTGGGGGCCGACCCGGACGGCGAGATCACTCTGCAGGACGCCGAGGACTTCCTGACCGAGCTGATCGACAGCCAGCTCCTGGTCTCCGACCTCACCCCGCCGGTGACCGGTCCCGAGGCGATCCACGACATGATCCCGCTGCTGGAGTCGCTGGCGGGCGTGCCGGTGGTCCAGGAGGCCGCCGCCCGCCTCGACAAGGTGCGATCCATCCTCGCCGACCTCGACTCGCGCGGCCCGGGCTCCTCGCCGGACGTCTACCGCGGCATCGCCCAGGAGCTCGAAGGGCTCCCCACCAAGGTCGAGATGTCGCGCCTCTTCCAGCTCGACATGATCAAGCCGGGCGACCAGCCGGTGCTCGGCGCCGCCGTGCTCGAAGAGGTCTCGCGCGGGGTCGAAATCGCCATGCGCCTGGCCAACCGCCAGCGCCAGGAGATCCTGGAGAAGTTCCGCGGCGAGTTCAGCAGCCGCTACGAGACTCGCGAGGTGCCGCTCATCGAGGTGCTGGACGAGGAGGTCGGCATCGGCTTCGAGCGCGCCAGCCACGCCGGCGCCGAGGCCTCCCCGCTGCTCGCCCGGATGGTCCTCGGGGCCCCCGCCGCCGAGCAGACCGTGGCCTGGGGCAACCGGCAGGCCTTCCTGCTCCGCAAGCTGACCGAGGCGCTCACCCGCGGCGAGCAGGAGATCGAGCTGACCGCCGAGGACATCGACCGCATGGCGCCGGCCCCGGTCCCGGGCGCGCCGGACGACGGCCCCCCGCTGCCGGACGCCTTCCAGGTCATGGCCACCGTCGCCGCCGATTCGATGGAGGCGCTCGACCGCGGCGAGTTCCACGTCCTGTTCGGCGGCGCCAGCGGCCCCTCCGGCGCCCGTCTGCTCGGCCGCTTCTGCCACGCCGATCCGGTGATGACCGGGAAGGTCGAGGAGCACCTGCGCGCCGAGGAGGCGCACCGCCCCGACGCCATCTTCGCCGAGGTGGTCCACCTCCCCCAGGGGCGGGTCGGCAACATCCTGTCGCGGCCGGTGCTGCGGGACTACGAGATCACCTATCTCGGGCGCTCCGGCGCGCCGCTCGAAAAGCAGATCCCGATCACCGACCTGACCGTGTCCGTGGTGGGCTCGCGCATCGTGCTGCGCTCGAAGCGCCTCGGCAAGGAGGTCATCCCCCGCCTCACCAGCGCCCACAATTACTACTCCGGCGGTCTCGGGGTCTACCGTTTCCTGTGCACCTTGCAGGCCCAGGGGGTCACCCCCGGCGCGAGCTGGAACTGGGGACCGCTCGAAAGCTCGCCGTTCCTGCCGCGTATCCGTACCGGCCGCCTGGTCCTGTCGCGGGCGAGCTGGTGGATGACCGGCGAGGAGATCGAAAAGCTCAAGAAGAACCAGGGCGCGGCGCTGTTCAAGGCGATCCACGACTGGCGGACGAAGCGCGGCCTGCCGCGCCTCGTGACGCTCGCCGACGGCGACAACGAGCTACTGGTGGACTTCGACAACATCCTGAGCATCGAAACCTTTTTCGATCTGATCGAAGACCGCGACCGCGCCAAGCTGATGGAATTCTTCCCCGGTCCGCTGCGGCTCTGCGCCAGCGGTCCCGAGGGGCGTTTCGTGCACGAGACGGTCGTGCCGTTCGTGCGCAAGCCGCGCCCGGCGCAGAACGCCGTCCGCCAGATCGGGACGACCCCGCCGGCCATCCGGCGTTCGTTCCCGCCCGGCTCGGAATGGCTCTACGCCAAGCTCTACACCGGCACCTCGACCGCCGACGCTCTGCTGCGCGACGTGGTGACGCCGGTCGTGCAGGAGGCGATCGCCGCGGGCGACGCCAAGGGGTGGTTCTTCATCCGCTACGGCGATCCGGATTGGCACCTGCGTCTCCGCTTCCACGGCGAGCCCGGCGCCCTCCTCGGCAAGGTCCTGCCGCGCTTCCAGGCCGCGGTCGATCCGATGCTGGCGGACGGCCGGATCTGGAAGATGCAGCTCGACACCTACGAGCGCGAGGTCGAGCGCTACGGCGGCCCCGAGGGGATGCCGCTCTGCGAGCGCCTCTTCCAGGTGGACAGCGAGGCGGTGCTGGAAATCCTTTCCATGCTGGACGGCGACGAAGGAGCCGACCTGCGCTGGCGCCTGGCCCTGCGCGGCTGCGACGGGATCCTCACCGACCTCGGCCTGACCGACGAGACCAAGGTGCCGGTGCTCGCCCGCATGCGCGAGGGCTTCAGCCGCGAGTTCGGCGGGGGCAAGAATCTGCGGGTGCAGCTCGACCAGAAGTTCCGCGCCGAGCGGCGGGCCCTGGAGCCGGTGCTCGATCCGTCGAACGACGAGGAGAGCGAGCTCGCCCCGGCCCTGGCCGTCCTGCGGCGGCGCTCGGAGCGCAACGCCCCGATCGTGGCCGAGCTACGGAAGCTCGCCGAAGAGGGCCGCCTCCTGGGCTCTCTCGTGGAGCTCGCCCCGAGCCTGATCCACATGCACGTCAACCGTTTCATCCGCTCGGCCGCCCGGGCGCACGAGCTGGTGATGTACGACCTGCTGCACCAGATCTATCAGTCGAAGGCGGCGCGGGCGCGGAAGGCGGGGTAGGCCGAGCCGACTCCCTGAGCGCCGGCCATCCCCGCCCGGGAATGAAGTTCCCGGGCTACCAAGGCAGCGTCGGATGAATCCGACTTCAAGCCGCGCACAGGGCCCCCTTGCCGGGGCTTGGGTTGGCCCGCCTTGGATACCCACCGTCGATCATTTGCATCAAAACAGTCCATCCTAGAGGCCGGCAGAGTTTTTCTGATGCAGAACATCAATTGTTTGCATCAGGGCAACCCTGCCCGGGTTACCCGGCAGGCTTGTTTTGCTGCAGAACACCTTTGCTGAGCAGTCGGGAAGGTTTCGCCGGCTGCTGCACAAGAACCTCCTGCTGCAAATCAGCTTGCGCCAGCTCCCGGGCAGAACTTTTTTGCTGCAAACCAATAGAGTTCTGCTACAGAACAGCTCTGCCGAGTCACTCGCGAAAGGATTTCTGATGCAGAACAAAGCTTCCGGACACCCCGCATCCCTTCTCGCGTGCCGGGAGAAGGCTGCCGGGGTTCTCGCGAAGTCTGCCGAGGTCCCCGCAAAGGCTGCCGGGGCTCCGGCAAGGGCTTCCAGCGTCCGGGACAGGGTGTCTGCCTTCCCCGGCAAAGGTCACGAGGTGCCGGATGGGTGAGCCGGCATGCCGGCGCGGTCATTCGCCTTCCGCAAGCTTGAAGTCGGATTCATCCGACGCTGCCCTTCTAGCCCGGGAATTCATTCCCGGGCGGGGTCCCGCAACTTCCGCGCTTCTACCTCTTCGCCCGCGCCGATACCAGCAGCAGACGGTCCCACTGCGGCTCGATCGGCGTGGTCGCCGCGAGCATCGCCAGCCCCACCCCCGCGGCTCCGGTCAGGAAGCCCGCGTCCGCAATCCACGTCATCTTGCGATCGCGGTCCGGCCCCCAGGAGGGGAAGCCGGCGAAGCCTTCGTCGGGACGGCGGAGGTCCAGGGCGCGCTCGTACCAGTGGCGGGCGGCCTCGGCGAAGGCGGGGTCGCCGGTGGCCTGGTAGAGGCGATTGAAGAGATGGGCGTCGCCGGCCGCGCCGTGGCAGAGGCCGGCGTCCACGACTCCGGCGGCGTCCACCGGCCGGGCGGCGCACTGGCGGGCGATGTCGAGGGCCTCCTTCTCCCAGTCGGCGCGGCCGGCGCCCTGGGCGGCGAGCAGCAGGGAGAGCGCCACGCCGAGGTCGCCGTAGCACCAGGCGAGGCGTGAGGAGTTGGACTCCGGAGTCCGCCCCGGCACCCAGTTGTAGCCGAAGCAGGCGGGCGAGCCCTCCGGGTTGCGATGGGCCAGGAGCCAGGACACCGTCTTTTCAAGCAAGGCGCCGGCGCGGTCCGCCTCCACCCCGGCGGCGCACATCTCGCCGAGCAGGCCGACCACGCCGGGCACGCCGTGGGCCAGGCCGAGGTTGTAGTTGCCCTCCGGATACTCCCGGCGGGTCTCCTCCGGCAGCAGTTCCGGATTGGTCCACCAGGTCACCCCTTCCGGCCGCCCCTCGGCAGTCTCCTCCAGACGGTCGAGCACGCGCCGCAGGCAGAGCTCCCCGCCCGAGCGCGGCATCCGCTCCAGGGCGTAGATGCCGACCCCCACCAGGCCGCTGATCAGGTCGTAGTCCCGCTTCCAGGGGGAGTGCTCCAGGAGCTTGGCGAGCGCCTCGGCGATCTCCTCTCCGGCGTCCTCCCCGTCCTCTTCCTCGAACAGCCGGCCCTGCAGGTGCTCGCCGACCCAGGCGACGCCCGGAAAGCCGCCGTAGAGCCAGGGGGGCGACGGGGTCTCCCCCACCGCGTCGATGGCGCGGTCGAGCAGCTCGGCCGCGAGGTCGTCGAAGCCCTCGCCGGGGCGGACCTCGTGGAGATAGGCGAGGAAGAGCGCGATGCCGGAGAGCCCGCCGCCGATCGAGGGCTGCCAGAAAGAGCGGTGCAGGGAGACGCTGTCGTCCGTCTCCGGCTGGGGTCCCCGGGCCGCCTCCTCCCGCAGGGCGTCGGCGATCTCGCCGGTCACCCGGGAGATGCGCTCGGCCAGCTCACCGTCGATCAGAGGGCGCCAGGGGCTCGAAGGAAGGGTCGTCATGAAAGCTTTCTCTCCGTTCTTGCGTTTGAGCTGCGACGCCAGAGTCTACGGCGGAATCTCGGCCAGGAGAAGGCGGTCCCAGGCCGGCTCGACCTCGGTGAGGGCGCCGAGCAGGCCGAGACCGACCCCGGCCGCGCCGGTCAGGAAGCCGGGGATCGGGAACCACCCCGTCTCCCCCTGGGCGTCGGCGTCGAAGGCGGTAAAACCGCCAGGCCCCTTGCCGGGCTGGCGATACTTGAACGTCCAGTCGAACCAGGCGCGGGCGGCATCGCGGAGGCTCTCGTCGCCGGTCGCCTGATAGATCCGATTAAACAGGTGCCCGAGACCGGCCGAGCCGTGGCAGAGCCCGGCGTCGATCACCCCGGAGCCCTCCGACGACATCCGCGCCGCGGTGACCATCGACCGGCGGGCGGCGGCGCCGGCGATCGACCGCGCCGCCTCTTCCCAGGCCGGCTCGCCGGACCGCCGGGCCGCCGCCAGAAGGATCGGGACGATGCCGGGATCGCCGTAGCACCAGGCGAGGCGCGACGGCACCGGGTCGATGCCGGGGGCGGAGACGTACGCGAAGGCCGAAGCCGCCTCTTCCGGCATCCTTTGCGCCAGGAGCCAGCGGATCCCGCCGCCGAGCAGGTCGCGGACCTCGAAGCCCGCGCCGAGGGCGCCCGACAGGAAGCCCAGGATCCCCGGCACGCCGTGCGCCACGCCGAGGTTGAAGTTCCCCTCGGGGTACTTCTCCCGCACCTCCGGCTGAACCCGCTCATGCGGGGTCCGCCAGGAGTGGCTCCCCTCTCCCAGAGGCTCGGCCAGCTCGGCGAGCCGCGCCACGGCCAGCTCGACGCACTCGCGGCCACCCGAGCGCGGCATCCGCTCGAGACCGTAGACCCCGAGCCCGGCGATGCCGCCGATCAGGTCGTAATTGCTGTCGGGAAGCGGAGACTGCGAGAGATACCCCTTCAGGACCTCCGCGATCTCCGCGCCGGGGTCCTCCTCCCCCTCCTCGATGAACGGCCCCTGCAGGTGCTCGACCGTCCAGGCGACCCCGGGGAAGCCGGAGTACAGCCGCGGAAAGCTCGCGGAGCCGACCGCCATGCGGTCGATCGCCAGCTCCAGGGCCTCGAAGGCCACGTCGTCATACCCCTGGTCGGGGCGGGCCTGGTCGAGATAGGCGAAGAAGAGCGCGAGCCCGGCCTGGCCGCCGGCCAGACCCGCCCAGCGCTCCTCGCTGACGGTCGGGCTGGCGCCGGCCTCCGCCTCGGACCAGGGCTTGCCGGCCAGCGGCCGCAGGTCCCCGGCGATCGCCTCGACGATCTCCCAGGCCGCGGCGGCCCGCTCCCCGGAAAGGATCGGCCGCCAGGTCGGGGCATTCGGTTCGTCGCTCACGGCGCCTTTCATATCAGACCTGCGCCGGCCAGGACCACAACCCCCGGGCCTCCTGCTATTCTCCCGCCCATGCGCCGACTGCGACTGACCACGGGGGGCGAGAGCCACGGCCCCGGCCTCACCGCCCTGCTGACCGGCCTGCCCGCCGGATTGAAGGTGGACTTCGACCTGCTCGCCCGGGATCTCGCCCGCCGCCAGCACGGCTATGGCCGGGGCCGGCGGATGGAGATCGAGAAGGACACGGCGGAGATCCGCGGCGGCGTGCGCGGCGGCGAGACCCTGGGTTCCCCGGTCGTGCTGTGGATCGCCAACCGCGACTACGCCAACTGGGAGACGGTCATGGGACCCGAGCGGATCGATCCGCACATGGTCGAGAAGCGCCGACTCAAGTCGCCGCGGCCGGGGCACACCGACCTGGCGGGCGGCATCAAGTACCAGCGCCAGGACCTGCGCGACATCCTGGAGCGCGCCTCGGCCCGCGAGACCACCGCCCGGGTGGCGGCCGGCGCCTTCGCCCGCATGCTGCTCGCCGAGTTCGGCGTCGAGATCAAGAGCGGCGTGCGCTTCCTCGGCCCGATCGGCGCCGACCGGCCGGTCCCCACCTGGGAGGACCTCCTCCAGATGGACGACACCTCCCCCCTGCGCGCCATCGACCGCCATCTGGAGGACGAGATGGTCCGCCTGGTCGAGCAGGCCAAGGCGGACGGCGAGACCCTGGGCGGCGCGGTCACCGTCATCGCTCACAATGTGCCGGTGGGGCTCGGCTCCCACGTGCAGTGGGACGAGAAGCTCGACGGCCGTCTGGCCCAGGCGGTGCTGTCGGTTCCGGCGGTCAAGGCGATGGAGATCGGATCCGGGATCGCCGCCTCGCAAGGGTTCGGCAGCGACGCGCACGATCCGATCGGCTACGAGGACGGCCGCTGGGTCCGCCCGAGCAACCGGGCCGGCGGCCTCGAAGGGGGGATCACCAATGGTGAGGACGTGGTGATCACCGCCTACAAAAAGCCGATCGCGACTCTGCGCAAAGGGCTGCCGAGCGTCGATCTCGACACCCTCGAAGCCCGGGGCTCCCAATATGAGCGCAGCGATGTCACCGCCCTCCCCGCCGCGGGCGTGATCGCCGAGGCCATGGTGGCTCTGGTCCTGGCCGACGCCCTGCTCGAAAAGCTCGGCGGGGATTCAATGCGGGAGATCAAGGCCCACTGGGAAACCACGGCGGCGCAGCAGCGGGGGTGGCCGGGGCGGCAGTAAAAGCGAATATCTCAATCTTCAGAACCGGTCACATTGCCGTACCCTGCCGAGCGCCGCGCAAATGTGATATACACGCCCGACCGTGCCTCCAGCACAACTTCCATCCGTATTGGACGGCATACCTATTTATTAAGCTGGGAGAGGAGTCGAGCGTGGCGAACACCAAAGAGAGCATGGATCGTTTGATGGAAATCGAAGGTTCGATCGGTTGCTGTCTGGCGGACAGCAACAGCGGCATGGTCCTGGGACAGGCCGGCGGCGGCCCGGCCTTCAACCTGGAGGTCGCGGCGGCCGGTAACACCGAGGTCGTGCGTTCCAAGCGCAAGACCATGAAGGCGCTCAACCTGCAGGACGGCATCGAGGACATCCTGATCACCCTCGGGCGTCAGTACCATCTGATCCGTCTGCTCAGCTCCAATGACGCGCTGTTCCTCTACCTCGTGCTCGACAAGACCAAGAGCAACCTGGCGATGGCCCGCCACCAGCTCGCCCAGGTCGAAAAAGAGCTGTCGGTCTAAAGAGCAGATCGAGGATGACCCCGGACTCTGAGTCGGTGGTCATCCGGCTCGTCTACGACGGTCCGCCGTTCTCCGGCAAGACGACCAGCCTGACCACGCTCGCCGCGGGCATGGCCCGGTCCGTCTTCTCGATCGCGGACGACGCCGGCCGCACCCTCTACTTCGACTGGCTGGAGTACGTCGGCGGCAGCTTCGAGGGGAACCCCATCCGTTGCCAGATCGTCAGCGTGCCCGGCCAGGCGGAGCTGGCGGACCGCCGCCGCGCCCTGCTGGCCGAGGCGGACGCCGTCGTCTTTGTGCTGAACAGCACGCCCGGCCACCTGGCGGCAGCGGCGGACCACCTGCGCGACCTGCGGATCCGGCTCGCCGAAAGCACGGAGCCGCGGCCCGGCGTGGTGGTGCAGGCGAACTACCGCGACCAGGCCGACGCCCTGCCGCTGGCCGACGTGCGCGCCGCCCTCGACGCCGAGGACCTCGCGCTGGTCGAGTCGGTGGCCACCGAGAACCAGGGGATCCGCGAAGCTTTCGTCCTGTCCGTGCGTCTGGCGCTCGACCGGGTGCGCGAGCAGCTCCGCCATGGGCGTCCGCCCGAGGGCTGCTTCACGGCCGGCGAGCCGGCTTCCCTGCTGGCGCGGCTGCAGGATCCCGACCTGGTGATCCCCCCTCGGCCGATCTCCCCTCCCGAGCCTCCTCCCTCGCTCTCGCCGAAGGCCCCGGCCGATCTGGTGCCCCGGTTGCCGGACAGCGGCGCTCCGATCGGCCAGGTCTGGCCGCCGGTCGAGGGGCGCGCGGCTCTCCATTCGGCCTTCCGGGAAGGCGCCGTCCCGCGGCCGGGCCGCGACGGCTCGTGGCGCTGCCAGGTCGGCGACTGGCACTTCTACTCCGCCGCCCGGCATGAGCTCGAATCCCTCGACGACGCGTTGCGGGAGCTGCTGACCTGGGCGCAGCTCTACGCGGGGAGCGTGGAGCGCCTGTCACGCCAGCGTTGCGTGGCGTTGGCGGAGACGGGCTGGGGGACCTGGCGGCTCTGGCAGGTGGTACGCCTCCAGGTGTCGCTCCGCCAGGAGCTGCGGGCCGCCCTGCGCGAGGCCGGGCCTGCCGGGCTCGCCCGGCGGCTGCCGGACGCCGCCGCCCGGCTCGTCGCCGCGCGCGAAGCCCGCGCCACGCCTCTCCTCCCTTGCGGGCTCGACCTGATCGGCGAGGCCCAGGGGGAGCTGGTCTACACCGGCTTCCTGCCGCCGCCCGGCTGGCAGCGTCAGGAGGAGAAGGGAGAAGCCGGCGCTACGGCGTTCGCGCGCCGCGAAGCCCGGGCGCTGGTCGAAACAGCCCGCAAGGAAGAGATGTGGAACGCCGCGGAGCTGGAGGCCGCCCTGCGCCCGCGGATCCCCGGCCAGACGCCCGCGGTGGCGGCGATCCTGACCGCGATCCTGGACGCGCTCTGAGACGGGCGCGAGGTCAAGGTCAGGCGGCGGCGATCTCGCCGCAGTCCGCCAGGGCGCTCAGCAGGAACGGCTCATACGTGCGCATGAGGAGCCGGCAGAGCGCCATGTTCGCCTCCCGGCTCACCGCCAGCCAGAGATAGTGGCCGTCGCCCAGCAGGCGGATCATCACGTAGGCCCTCGCCACGGTGATCAGGATGTCCTCCGTGCCGCCCCAGGCGCCGCTCACCCCGATGCTCGCCACGGCCGCGAGGTGGCTGTCGATCACGCCGCCATAGCAGGCCGCGGCGAGATCGGACCCGACGGTGGCGTCGGCCGAGCAGCCGGCGAGCTCGGCGGTGTCGCGGCGCCGCATCACACTGGCGGCGATGAATCCTTCGATCTCCGAGCCGAAACGGTCGACCAGGGTCTGCAGCTCGGACTTCCGCGGCGGCAGACCCGGGGCCTGCGGCGCGGGCCGGCTCAGCTCGACCCGCAGATTCTCCCAGCCCAGGATCTCGGTGGCCGCCAGCGCCCCCTCGTGCTCCGCGGTCTCGGCCCGCAGGATCCTCCCCGTCTCGAAGATCATCACCCCGGTGCCGCCCTGCGAGGTGATCGTCATCGTGCAGCTCAGGCGGTCCACCGCCATCAGCTCGATCAGGTGGCGCAGCGTCAGGCCGCGCAGGCAGCCGCCCACCTTCCCGCCGGCCGGGGAGGTGGAGGCGCCCGGCAGCGCCATCAGGCAGTTGTCCTCCAGCCGTTCGAGCGCACCGGCGGGGAGCGAACGGAAGTGCAAGTGGGTGGCGCCGCGCAGCAGCTCCAATGCCGGCTCCCCAATCAGGGCGCCGGCCTCCGCATGGACGATCCGGCCGCCGCGCAGGACCACCACCCCCTCGCCGCCCGGGTACTGCAGATAAAGCCCTTCGTTGGGGTGGCACGCCGCGGACAGGCGGCACAGCTCGACGAAGTCGAGGTCCCCCTTGAGGTGGGAAAGCCCGCCGGGCCGGGCGCTCGCCAGCGTCGTGAGCAGGTCCTCGAAATCGAGCGGCTTGGCGAAGAAGCGCGCGGCGCCGCTTTCGAGCACCACCTGGTGCAGCTCGTCGCCAGGGGAGGCGGCGACCGCCACGGTCTTGATCTCCGGCCGCAGCTCGCGCGCCGCGACCAGGAGCTTGAGCCCGTCGGGGAGCGAGACGTCGATCAGGAGGCAGTCGACAGCGTCATCCGATTCGAGAGCGCGCAATGCCTCGTCGAGGCTGACGGCAGCCGCCTCGAACAGCCACAGGTCGGTGTTCAGCAGGTGCAGCAGGAGGGTCTCGGTCGCCGCGTCGTGGCCGACGAGGAGCACGCGGATCGCAGAGGGAAGGGGGGCCCCTTCGAATTGCAGGCCGACGGCGGCCGCCTCAGCTCTCATGGCGCACCCCCGCCCAGCCCTGAATCATTGGAATCCCGCTCAGGCAGCGTCCCACCGTAGCTCTTGAACAGAACTTCATAAACATCACCCTCCCCCGCAAGCGAAAATAATATCGCGGTTTTCCAGGAAGTGAAATCGTTTACGTCACGTCCTCGTCAACCGCTCTGGTTGCGGTACGCCACCGCAGCATCGGTGGATTGGTGGCCCGAGAGCGCCCAGGCGGGACAGTCGGAGCCGCTCTTCCACGGCTCCGGCCGCGTCATTGCAGGATCAGACCCAACGGTCAGCGGTATGAACATGGGTCCCTTCAAGGGGACCCACTTCCTATCCTCATCTCTGGCCGGACGAGGAGCCCTGGCGCGGCATCCCGATCCCGCGCCAGCCGGGCTGCCTCACCTCCAGGTCGAGCTGGCGGTGCCGGGCGCGCAGCACGTCGGTGCGGGTGCAGATCCCGACCAGACGGCCGTCCGCGAGGACCGGCAGGTGCTCCACCCCCTCCTCCACGATCCGCCGCAGAGCCACGAAGACCGAATCGTCCGGGCCGACGGTCACCAGGTCGCGGCTCGCGACCTCCAGCACCGGCCTGCCGTCGTCCCCCCGACTCTCCAACAGGTCGCCGCGCGACACCATGCCGGCGCAACGCCCCTCCTGGTCCACCAACGGATAGGCGCTGTGCCGGCCGGCCTCGAACCCCCGGCGCGCCTCGCCGCAGGTGGTCTCCGCCGGCAGCGTCTCGACCTCGGGAGACATCACCTCGCGCACCGGGGTGGTCCGCAGGGCGTCCACCGCAAGCTCGGTGTCCACCCGCAGGCCGCGCCGGGCGAGCTTCTCGGTCATCAGCGACTCATGCATCAGACCGGCGGCGACGAGGTCCGCCACTACCGCCGCCAACATGAGCGGCAGGATGATCTTGTAGTCGCCGGTCAGCTCGAATAGGAACACGATCGAGGTGAAGGTGGCCCGCGTCGAGGCTCCAAAGGTGGCCGCCATGCCGACCACGGCGAAGGCGCCGGGGGACAGGCCGAGACCCGGCATCAGAGCCGCCGCCAGAGATCCCACAAGGCTGCCGAACGCGCCCCCAATCAGCAGCAGCGGCGCGAGCGTCCCGCCCGAGGTCCCCGAGCCGAGCGCGATCCACCAGGCGATCAGCTTGGCGATCGCCAGTGCGGCGATGGCACCGACCGCGAGCCGGTCGTTGAGCACGTCGCCGATCGCGTCGTAGCCCACCCCAAGAGCGCGGGGCACCGCGAAGCCGACCAGCGAAAAAAGCGCGGCGCCGATCACCGGGTGCCAGAAGTCCTTTACCGGCAGGCGCCGGAACCCCTCTTCGATCAGGAACAGGCCGCGGCTCACCACCACCGCGAGCAGGCCGCACACCAGGCCCAGCACCACGAACCACGGGAGGTGCCGCAGGCCGGCGTAGTCGTGCGCCGGCACCGCGAACAGCGGGCCCGCCCCGAACAGGGCGGAGTGCATCCCCGCCGCCACGCTCGACGCCACCACCAGCGGCACGAAGGCGCGGGTCGAGAACTCGAACAGCAACAACTCGATGGCCAGCACCACCGAGGCGAGCGGCGCCCCGAAAGTGGCCGACATGCCGGCCGCGGCGCCGCAGGCGAGCAGGATCTTGCGCTCGGACGGCGAGACGTGGAGCACCTGGCCGAGTAGGGAGCCGAGCGCTCCGCCGGTCACGATGATCGGCCCCTCGGCGCCGAACGGGCCGCCGGTGCCGATGGCGAGCGCCGCCGACAGCGGCTTGGCCAGGGCGGCGCGCGGCGAGATCCGGCTCTGGCGCACCAGCACCGCCTCCATGGTTTCCGGGATGCCGTGCCCCCGGATTACCGGCGCCCACAGCGCCAGCAGCGAGACCGCCAGCGCCCCGGCCATCGCGACCAGCGGCAGCCAGGGGCCCGGGTGAAGCTCGGTGAAGGAGGGCAGCTCCCAACCCATGCGATGGAACAGCGCCAGGTTGGTGAGCAGGGCGATCAGACGGACGAGGACCCAGGCCGCCGCACCGCCCGCGAGCCCGAGGGCCGCGGCCAGGCAGGACAAAAGGACCAACCTCGAAGGAGGAGTTTGAGCGTGCATCGGGGAAGGCTCCGGGGAATGTTGGCGGAAAAACGCGCCGGCAGAGGCCTGACCGGCGCTCATCGCATCGCAGTACGATATATCCTAGCACGATCCATCCTTCTCCTTCTCTCGGCTAGACTGAGGGTCATGTCCCGTCCGCTCGACGAAGGCGATTACCAGCGCCTCCTGCAGCTCCGGACCGACCTCCGGCGCTTTCTGCGCTGGAGTGAGGACCAGGCCGGCCAGGAGGGGCTCACGCCGGCCCAGCACCAGCTCCTGCTGGCGGTCCGCGGTCATGCCGACGAGCGCGGGCCGACCATTGGCGACGCCGCGGAACACCTCCTGTTGCGGCACCACAGCGTCGTCGGGCTGGTGGACCGGGCGGTCAAGGCAGGTCTGGTCGAGCGCGCGCAGGACGACAAGGACCACCGGATCGTAAGACTCCGGTTGACGCCCCGCGGACTGGAGTTGCTCGAGCGCCTCTCGGCGCTCCACCTCGAAGAGCTGAAGCGCCTGGCGCCCCAGATCCGCGAGATCTGGCCGGACCGCGAGCCCCCGTCCGGCGATAGAATGAGCGTCACAATCCAGGAAACCGAGAGGGAGAAGCCGTGATCTCCGTGCGCCGTGTCGTCTCAAGCTCCAACTCCGCCCCGTCCGCTTCGCGCGGCGCCGGGCTTGCTCTTTTCCTCGGCCTGCTCGGCCTCACCGCGGCCGGCGCCCAGGTCAACCCTCCCCCGCAGCCCGAGACGCCTCCCCCGCCCGTGATCGAGGTCGAGGCCCCCGCGCCGAAACCCGAGGCTCCACCGGCCGCGGAAACGCCGGACGCCGTCCAGGCGCCCGAGGGGGCGACCATCGGCGAGATCCGGATCGTCACCCAGAGCATCTTCGACACCAGCAAACCGGACGAGAACAAGCGCCTCTTCCGCCTCGCCGACCGCCTGCACCGCACCACCCGTCCCCAGGTGATCGAGCGGCAGCTCCTGTTCCGCACGGGCGAGCCGTTCTCGCAGACGGCGCTCGACGAATCCGAGCGGATTCTGCGGGCCAACCGCTACCTTTATGAAGCGGAGATCCGCCCGGTACGCTACGAGGACGGCCGCGTCGATCTCGAGGTCGTGACGCGCGATGTCTGGACCCTTCGCGCCGGGGCGAGCGTGAACCGCGCGGGCGGCGTCAATACGTTCGATTTTTCCTTGCAGGACTCGAACTTCTTCGGCACCGGCAAGGACCTTACTATCTGGCGCAACTCCGGCATCGACCGCGACTCCACCCTGTTCCGCTACCGCGATCCGGCGCTGTTCGGCAGCCGGGTGCAGATGGAGGCTTCGGTCGCCGACTACAGCGACGGCGGCTCGAAGCGGCTGGAGGTCGAGCGGCCTTTCTATTCGCTCAACGCGCGCTGGGCGGCGGGATTCAAAAGCTTTTTCTACAACCGGGTCGATTCCCTTTACGACCGCGGCCACATC